>CAYVIU010000001.1:0-2650 GCA_964451625.1 uncultured Planctomycetia bacterium
AGCGGTCATGTCTGAGCCGCCCCTTCCCAAAGTGGTGATTTCAGTGCCGTCAGGGTTCATCCCCTGAAAACCGGCGACTATTACAATGCGGTTTTTCTTGAGCTCAAGCCTTATCCTCCTGGTGTCGATATCAAGGATCTTGGCCTTGGTGTGGGTGGAATCAGTGATAATGCCTACCTGCGCGCCGGTCAGGGATATCGCTTCATAGCCGAGCTTGTGAATAGCCATTGCCAGAAGAGACACTGAGACCTGTTCGCCGGTAGAGACGAGCATGTCCAGCTCTCTTGACGACGGATTTTTATTGATCTCGTGAGCCATGCTGAGAAGCTCATCGGTGGTGTCGCCTCTTGCGCTTACCGCAACCACCACGCTGTAGCCTTTTCTTTTGTAGCTGACAATCCTTTTGGCTACACTCTTTATCCTCTCGGTGCTCCCAACGCTGGTCCCGCCATATTTTTGAACTATTATCGGCCTCATCATCTTTTCCCTTTTAGTGAATTTATTTGATAGTGCCCTTTATGAAATATTCCATCAGGTCGCTGCCGCTTTTAAATATCAGTTTGCTCGCAAGCGCGGCGCGTTCACTGTATACTGTTATCTGGTCAGCGTCTATGCCTTTTCCGTATATGGAAAACGGAATCTCATCAGATGTATGTGTCCTCACGGATACGGGTGTGGCATGGTCCGGAAGCACGATAACCCTGAAATCGTCCCGCTCTTTAAACTCATTTAAAATAGTGCCGACCACAAGATGGTCAAAGTTTTCAATAGCTGTAATCTTGGCCCTGATGTCGCCATTGTGCCCTGCCTCATCGGGCGCCTCAACGTGTATGTACACGAAATCTCCTTTTTCCAGGGACCGGATCGCATAATCCGCCTTTGCTTTATAGTCTGTGTCATAATAACCTGTTGCGCCGGGAACCTCAATGGCCTCGAGGCCGATGAGTTTACCGATACCCTTTACAAGGTCAACTGCTGATATAACCGCGCCATTCATGCCGAACCTTTCTTTAAAAAGCGGCATTCGCGGTTTTGTGCCCTGGCCCCAGAGCCATATCATGCTGGCCGGGTTTTCCTTAAGGTCTACACGCACCTTGTTTATTTCATGCCTCGCCAATAGCGGCATTGAGTCCTTCATCAGTTTTACAAGGAGTGCGGCGGCCTTGCCCTTCGGCATATTTTTAGAAACCTTTTTGCCTATAATGTTGTGGGGCGGCTGGCACTCTGCATTCATAAAATCCTTCAGTGTAAGATTCAGTTTTTTATCTTCGCCCACATCAAACGGATGCTTGGTTTTAATTACAACCAGGTGCCTGTAGCTTACCCCAGGATGAAAGCTTACGGACTCTGTCCCCAATTTTTCATTTAAGAAATTAATGAGTATTTCGGCCTCTTTTGTCGTAATATGGCCTGAGCTGTAGTCGGACAAGGTGTCCTCTGATGCTGTCACAAGATTGCACCTGAAGGCAACGTTATCCTTGCCGAGCTCAATACCCATGTTTGCCGCCTCCAACGGGCCGCGGCCTGTGTAATATTTTTTAGGGTCATACCCGATGATCGCCAGGTTTGCCACGTCGCTTGCCGGCGTCATGCCCTTGGGAATCGTGCGCGCCCTTCCCGAGAGGCCGTTTTTGGCGATAAAGTTCATGTTCGGAATCTTTGACGCCTCCAGCGGCGTGCGGCCGTTCAGCTCCTCAAGGGGATAATCGCTCATCCCGTCTCCTACCAAAACTATATACTTCATAACCTCCTCTTTTAAAGTTTCATTGCCTTTGTTACGGTTTCCAGTTTTGCCTCTATTACCTTTGGCTTCTTCACGCTCTTTATGGCCCTGTCCGGGTCTTTTAATCCGTGGCCGGTTAATATGCAGACTATGGTTGAACCTTCTTTAAATAGTCCGCCTTTTGCTTTTTTCATTACGCCGGCAACGCTTGCAGCGGATGCAGGCTCAACAAAAACCCCTTCTCTCTGGGCCAGGAATTTATATGCTGCCAAGATTTCATCATCGGTTACCATATCTATAAGCCCGCCTGATTCTTTTGCGGCTGCCTCTGCCTGTTTCCAGCTCGCAGGATTACCGATTCTTATTGCAGTTGCAATAGTTTCAGGGTCTTTTATAATCTTTCCCCTGACTATAGGGGCTGCCCCTTCTGCCTGAAAACCTATCATCCTGGGCAGGCTCTTGATCTTTTCCTTGCCGTAATATTCTTTATACCCTTTCCAGTATGCAGTGATATTGCCTGCATTTCCCACAGGTATTGCGTGGTAATCAGGGACTATCCCGCCCATCTGGTCGCATATTTCAAATGCCCCGGTTTTCTGGCCTTCGATCCTGTAAGGGTTCAATGAGTTTACAAGTGCTATCGGATATTTAGAGGTTATTTCCTTGACCAGGGCCAGTGCATCATCAAAGTTCCCCTTTACTGCCAGGACCTGCGCGCCGTGTATAAGCGCCTGGGCAAGTTTTCCCAGGGCAATCGCGCCTTCGGGAATCAATACCACGCACTTAATGCCTGCGCGGCCTGCGTATGCGGCGGCAGAGGCAGAAGTGTTTCCGGTGGATGCGCACATCACGGCCTTGACGCCTTCTTCAATCGCCTTTGAAACTGCCATGGTCATGCCCCTGTCTTTAAAAGATCCTGTTGGATTG
>CAYVIU010000001.1:2660-30667 GCA_964451625.1 uncultured Planctomycetia bacterium
AAAACCTTCAGCCCTTTACCCAAAGATTCACTCAAAGACTTTGCAAAGACAAGCGGGGTATTTCCTTCGTTTAAGGTAATGATAGGCGTCTTATCGCTTACCGGAAGATATTCCCTGTATTTATCAATTACTCCGTACCACGCCATTATACGCTCTCCACTCTTATCGCGACTGATTTTGCCTTTATGCTTGAGAGCCTGTCAATCGCCCTCAAGGCCTTTTTCATTTGCTTCTCTTCGGCCCAGTGCGTCATCATTACTATCGGGACTACCATGAGGCGGTGCCTGGTAACCTGGGTTACGCTTGCGATGCTGATTTTATATTTGGCCAGGATCCCTGCGATTGAGGCCAGGACACCGGGCCTGTCAATAGCCGAGAATCTTATGTAGTACCTGGACTTTATCTTTTCAATGGACTTGACCCTTTTTATTCCGGCTTTAAACTTAAACTGCATTTCTCCTGCGGCATCCAGGCCCTCGGACTTTTTTGCTATATCAATGATATCTGCGACAACAGCACTTGCGGTCGGGAGCTTTCCCGCGCCCTTTCCGTAAAACAGGCTCTCTCCGCTCAGGTCGCTTTTTACATATATGGCATTGTAGATATCGCGCACATTTGAAAGCGGGTGGTCTTCATGTAGAAGTGTCGGGTGCACCCTGAGTTCAAGTTCCCCTTCCGATGTCTTTGCTATCGCCAGGAGTTTAATGGCATAGCCGAGTTTTTTGGCATATTCTATGTCGCCTGCCTGAATCTTTGTAATACCTTCAACATAAATATCCTTGAGAGTTACGTTTTTACCAAATCCTAAAAGTGCGAGGAGCGCAAGTTTGTGCGCAGAGTCAGTTCCGTCAATGTCGAGCTTCGGGTTGCGTTCGGCAAAGCCTTTCGCTTGAGCGTCCCCAAGTGCTTCTTTAAAAGTACAGTTTTGTTTTGCCATCTTCCAGAGTATATAATTGGACGTACCATTAACAATCCCATATATGGCAGAGATCTTATTGGAAACCATGTTTTCCTTTAAGGCCTTGATGATAGGGATGCTCGCACCCACACTTGCCTCAAAAGCAATGAGCCTTCCCATCCTCTCTGCAGCCTCAAAGATTGCCTTGCCTTCCTCGCAGAGCAAGGCCTTGTTCGCGGTGATGACATCTTTGCCCTCACTGAATGCCTTCAGGATGATTTCCTTTGCAGGGTGTATTCCGCCGATCAGCTCAACTATGATGTCAATGTCAGGGTCCTCTAATACGGCATTTACGTTCTTTGTGAGAAGTGAGCGTTTGATTTTAACAGACCTTTTGGCCCTCAGGTCTTTATCGCAGATTCGCTTTATCCGGATATCCAGCCCGCTCTTTTCCCTGAGTGCCGGGCCCCTCCTGGACAGGACTTCAACCACGCCTGACCCAACAGTCCCAAACCCAATTATCCCAATATTAACAGTTCTCATACTTTTGGTATCCTCCGCATGAAGGTCTCAGGTTCGATTTTTAAAGAGTCGGGATGCCGAGATTCGAACTCGGGACCTCTTGAACCCCATTCAAGCGCGCTAGCCAAACTGCGCCACACCCCGACGATATTATTTTACAAGTATTTTAGGTTTCAGCCTTTGGTGCACGGGTCATCAGATCGTGCACTGCCAGCTTTGGGTCTTTGTCTTTGTATATGACTTCGTAAACCTGGGTTGTGATGGGCATGTCCACATTATATTTTTTGGCGAGCTCGTATGCGCTCTCTGCAGTGGCCACGCCTTCTACAACCATTTCAGTTTTACTTAAGATTTCTTTCGCCTTTTTTCCTTTACCGAGTTTTTCTCCGAACCCGCGGTTTCTGCCGTGAGGGCTTATGCATGTTGTGATAAGGTCTCCGATACCCGTTAAGCCGCTGAAGGTTTCGTGTTTGGCTCCCATGGCTATGCCCAGCCTTGTGATCTCTGCCAGGCCGCGTGTAAGGATCGCTGCCTTGGCATTTGTGCCCAGGCCAAGCCCGTCACCGATACCTGCGGCAACTGCGACTATATTTTTAAGGGAGCCGCCCAATTCCACCCCGACAACGTCATCAGATGTATATACACGGAACTTATCAGTATTAAAAAGCCCCTGAAGCTTTTTAGCCAAAGCCATATCTTTTGCAGAAACCACAACAGTTGTAGGTATCTCTCTTGCGGCCTCATATGCTATGGACGGGCCTGATAATACAGCCAGCCTCACCTCTCCAAGGAGCTCGGTAATAACTTCTGACATCCTCTTGTAGGTCTTTGTCTCTATGCCCTTAGTGGCACTCAAGACTATAGCCTTTTTTACGGATGCATTTGCCTTAAGCTTAGTCAGGACCTTGCGCATATGCTGAGATGGTATTGCCAAAAGGACCAATTCAGTCGCATCGCAGGCCTTATTTATATCAGATAATATCTTTATATTTGATGGTATGAGTATACCAGGAAGGAATTTCTTATTCTCCCTGGTCTTATTCAGGGCCTCTACATAATCTGGAAAAGCACCCCAGAGCCTTACATCATGGCCTCTCTTGGCCAGGTGTATGCCCAGAGTCGTGCCCCAACCCCCATCACCAAGCACAGTAATCTTCACCCTGTTAGACCTCCTAATAATTATGACCCCATAAGACCAAGACAGGTCTAACAGGGTTCATAGCTCTTAAGATTACCATAAGTCACGTAAATAGTCAATAGTGATAGGCAAAATAAAAAGCGCATGTAAATACATGCGCTCATAACTTAACATCTATAAGAGATATTAAGCCTTATTTTTTAGTTGTTTGTGCCTTAAACCTTATCTTAAACGAATGAACGAATACTATGCAATATACGGTCTTCCCCACAACCGCATAGAAGGTACCCTTGAGCTTGCATATCAATTTATCAGTGCCGGTCTTGGTATCATGCACCTTTAGCACATGGAAGCACCTTTTGTGTTCCTGGTTTTCCTTCTTGACCTGGGCAAGCTTTGCAAGGTCAGCAGGGTTATTGATAGAGATCTTGTCCTTTATAAAATAGAGGCAGCGCCTTTCACTGGATGCAGTAACACCGTTCTTTTCTACAGTTTCCTGCACAAAGACGTCTCTCTTTTTATGGTCTTGTGAAGTCAGGTTTTTGAAGACAAGTTCTCTCATCGTAAACACCTACTTTATGTACCACTTTATAAATAGGTTTAGTTAGTAAGGATAAAAAAAGCCCTCCTTCCTCACCTATACAAGTATACCATATATTAGCTACGGAGTCAACACAACATATCTTACTTTTTTATATTTAACATTTACACTATGTGACGAGGCTGAGCCTCGGCTTATTTCTGATGTAACTCATTATAGGGTATGGAGTTAGTGTAGAATTAGTGTCGAAGCTAAGCTTCGACATATTTTAGTTGCTTACTGTAAGAGTGATTTCATCTGAGAATATGAATTTTTGTAGTACAGTATGGTAACTCAAGGCTTTAAATGTGTGGGTGCCGTTTGTCAGTTTGGTGGTATCCACTGCCACCGCATATGGGTCTGTACGATCAGTGCCGAGGTGGATGTGACCGTAATTTTGCTTTTCATAGAGGTACATATACATAAAGTTGGCTGAGTCATTGCTTGATATGGTAAAGGTTTGTGTGCCTGATACTATCTGGCCGTCTGTGTGTGAGTTTATGGTTATAGTTGGTACTATAGGGGTTGCGTTCTCGACTGTTACGGTTATTTCATCTTCGAGGTATTTTCTTAGTGCATTGTGGTAGCTCATCACTTTAAGGGTGTGTGTGCCATTTGACACATAACGAGTATCCCAATTGAGTTGTAGAGGCGGGCCGTATCTGTAACCGAGAGAGGCATTATCCAGATAAATGTATGTCCATTTCGCCTGGGTTAGGTCATTGCCGGACACTGTTATAGTCTGTGTGCCGGAGATGGTAGTACCATCCTGCGGTGTAGCTATGGATACATATGGAATGATTTGAGCAGCATTGTCGACATTTACCGTAATTTCCTTTTCATAGTATTTTCTTAGGAGATAGTGGTAGCTTCTTACCTTGATTCTATAGGTACCATTTTCATAATACCTGGAATCCCAATTATGTGTCAGGTCCGGGCCGTATTTAAAGGCAGTATATTTACCATTGATAAAAAACTGTGCCCACTTCATATAAGCAGGGTCAGCTACAGAAGCCTTTATGCTTATATTGCCTGTGACCGCCTGACCGTCTGTTAGATTGGATATTGATACCGAAGGTATGATCGGGCCATCAGGGTTGTTTACACTAACAGTTATGGTCTTCTCATACCACCTGCGCAAGAGATAGTGATATGCCCTCACCCTTACTGTGTGTTGTGTGTTTTCAAAATATTTAGTTGGCCAGGTGAACTGAATTGGGCTTGAATAGTCATAGCCCAGCCATTTATTATCAATGTAACAGTACACATACCTCATGTACTGAGGATCGCTTACCGAGGCATTTATGGTAATAGTACCCGATACTACCTGCCCTTCTGTTAGGTTGTCTATGGTTACTTCTGGCACTATGGGGTTGGCATTTTGAACATTCACTGTCACTTCCTGTTCGCATCTAATATAAGGCGGGCCGTAAAAGTAAGCGTATGCCTTGATTGTGTGCTCGCCGTTTTCAAGGTATTGGGTGGGCAGGCTTGCCTCAAAAGGTGTGCTCCAGTCATAAGCAAAGAAGTTATTATCTACATAAAAGTAAACATATCTCATCTTGTCAGGGTGCGAGACAACGGCTCCAAGCGTTACGTCCCCTGTTATTGTCTGGCCATTGGTAAGATTTGTTAATGTGACTGTTGGCGGCTGCGGATTGTCATTATATACTTCTACTTCCAATACCTCTGAGTCTATCCACTTGCGCTCTGTTAAGTGATAGCCTCGCGCTTTTAAGGTGTGCGTACCATTAGTATAGTAGATTGTATCCCAGGAGTATTCGAATGGCTTGAGCCTGTCCCAGCCAAGGTAATAATCATCGCAATATAGGTATACATAATAAAAGCTATCAAGGCCTGTTCCGCCCACTTCTATCGTGACTTGGCCTGTTACGTTATCCGCGCCTTCGGGGGTTGGGTCTATTATTTCCAGTGAAGGAGCTGGCTCTGTTACTGTTATGGTAATGGTTTCGGTGTCGGTAATGGTTGGGTCGTTTATATCAGCTGCCTCGAACGTAACTTCGTGAGTGCCTATATCTTCAATTCCTGGTGTCCATGAAGAAGTCCAGTGAGGAGAAGGCTCTTCATTAAAAACAGATGCTGTATCTTCTGGTAAACCATAGGCGGCATAGCGTAAGCTCGTGTCATCGGGATCATAAGCAGAAACGGTAAGTGCTAGTGTCTCTCCCACGGAAACAGTCTTTGATCCTATCTCGCCAAGCACGGGTGGGCTATTTTGATGGTGTATCGTAATGGTCTTGGATAATATTACATTGTCATCTTTATCTTTAACTTCTTTCGTATAAGTATTCTCACCCGGGGTGAGTTCTATAAAATCAAAGAAAAGTCCTTCATGCGTATTTCCACATATACTCGCTCCAATTTTTTTAATAGTGGCGCCGTCTTCGGGATACATAAATTCAATAAAAGGTGCTCTGCCTTTTTTCTCAATAACTTCTTCTAGTATCTCTGCTATATATGAAGCAAAATCATGGTCGTTGTTATCAAGTGCTTTCTGGAGCAGCGCTTCAAGCCTTTCTATTAAATCATCTTGGTCTTCTTTAACCAGTGCTCGAATAGCCCATTTGCGTATATAAAGTTCGGGGTGTACCAGCCCTTCTTCTATTGGATCTACTGTGCCGGAATCATTTATAAACTCTATTTTTCCCAGGTTTTCACGGGCTATTTTTTCAAGATAGCCGGCAGAAGCAGGGGTTCTTCCAGGATCTTCTAATATGACCTCTATATGCTCTACTGCTGTTTGGGAACCCAGATCTCCCAAAAACTCCATCGCCCATCCCGTAACACGAGGCGTCTTGGTTTTGTCGCCATAGTCCCTTATTGTTGCTGTGCCATTAATCATTACATCGTCAAATTCAACCGGGTCGTTTGAGATATATGTTGCGAGGGCTATATCGCCCAACTTAGAACTGTCGTCTTCTACATCAATAACATAATCCGGATTGTCATCTATGGTAACTTTTATTAAGGTTTCGCTTATTTCTGTTTTAACGGTGTGCCAGATAGCCGCATCAAAGACAGTAATCTGTTTAAACCCTAAAGAGAGTTCCATCCAATCAATCTGGCCATTTATAAGCGGCATTAAATAGATATAGCCTGCGCCTGACCAGGCATAAACCAGTACAGCATATCCGTTTTTATTTTCATCCAAGCCAAAGGCAAGGGCTGCGCAGTTGGTGGCACCATTAAATTTAACTTTCGTCTCTATCGTACCATGTTCCATTATTACATCATCCAAAAGCGTCATGTATATAATACTGCTCCCCACGGTTGATTGTTTGTATGCACCGTTTTCAATGCCCCAAATTCCTCCATCATCTCTGGGGGTGAATAGAGCCGGCTCTATTTCAAAGTCAATATATTCTTCAGAGGTTACGTTTTCATAGATGGTCACCGCCTCCAAAAGGATATCTTCTCCGCTCCCGCCGCTATTTATATCTTCTCTATATCTAATCTTCCACAGGGCAAGACTTGCCTCTTGCCTTACATCCCTATCTGCATCATTGTTTGCCAGATCTTCAAGGGAAGAAATGGAATATAATGTACCTATTAAAGACAGCCTCATACATGCTGTCATCCTTACTGAGACGGCTGCATCACTTAAATATGCGATAACATCATATTCGTCATTGCTTTCTAAAATGTGGTTGTTTATGCCAGACTCCTCCAATGTATTCCCCGGAATCCAAGCTGTACTCGCTCCGAGACGCTGAGGACAGAGAAATGCCGCCGAAATAATTATAAGAAACACTGCTGTTTTGACAATATGCTTATTCATATCTATTCTCCCCCATAAGTCATGCCATGAATCTCGGCATCGTACTCGGTAACCATGTGCTTATAGTCAACTCTATATAAGACATATAAACAATGAGGCTCTTTCTGATAAGGATTTGCGCCGGAGATATAGAAGTGGAACTTATCAGCCGTTGGAAAATTTTTGGGATGATCTTTATAAGGATGAATCTTAAAGGAGTATTTCATGGGTACATAGTATCCATTAGGAAAAATTTTCCTGCTGCCAGGTTCAATAGAGGTGGGTACCGCGGGTTCCTCAACTATCTCTATAAACTCATGGTTGTTGGCTACTTCGCCTTTGTACTTCACAAGATATTCATCTGCGAATAGACGAGTTTCTCTTCTATATAAAAGTATTTTTAAAACAGTGCATTCTATAAGCCCTTTCCAGCCAGACTGAAAAGTACTGCCAAGATAAGAGGAATCATATATACTCATGATATCATCTGGTATGTCGGTCGGTTTTTTAACTGTTCCATCTCGATCTATAAATATTTTGCATTGTTCACTCGGAGTTAGTTCAATTTTTGTTATAAAAACCCCTATAGGAAAAATACCGTTTTCTGAAACTGAGAAATAAGGATATACTGCCTTATCGCCATCATATCCTTTCAGATATCTTTCTGCAACGGCACCTTTCCAGTTATTTGGTGCTAAAAATCCCCTTTCTCTATTATCAAAGGCGAATGTATAGTACTTGTGTTTTTTACCATCTTTGTTGACAAATAATAGGTCATTAAGTTTTTTCTTATCATCCTCTTCGTCATTAAGGTCTGGCCCTGGAAGATGTTCATGACAGTGTAAAGATTCGTGGTGTATAGCAGATCCCCTAGCATTACTTACGCACCCATATGCTGAGAGTAGAGACGTATTGAATCTGTGGGACCTCTTATAAGGATTTAAATGTACTTCGTATGGGATGTTTTTATAAACTCTTCCACCAACACTTTTCCAATAAATAATTTTACCATCGGTACACTTTACAGGCGATAAAAGATCATGGATTGAAATTTTCCATACACATTTAGTAACTTCTTCTGGGGGGCCATTATACGCCATTCCCGCGGCCACCTCAAGCCAATCCGGGCCATTCCCTGCAGGAAGTTCTGTTAGGGGCTTATGTGTATCAGGATCAATTATCCTCCCTTCTGCCAAATCCTTCATTATATCCATGATATGCAACTCATATTTTCTTCCTCTTCCTGTTAGGGGGCTTATTGCCCCCTTAGGAACGAAATCTCCAGGGTCACCTGTGTAATGCTTCCCGGCACTAGGAACAAGATCGGCTATTTTACCTCCGTTATCTTCATAACGTTGCATAACTTCTCTTACAAGCATCACATTATCAAGATTCAAGGGTACAGAAAGCCTTTTTCCCTTTAACAGCAAACGATATGTTTCTGATTCATAGCTCCATAATTTAAAGTATTTACTGTCGTAGGATTTATAATCGTTCCAGGTTCTAATCGCTATTACTACCGGATTCTGACCACTCTTTATCTGGATCATCTTATATGCTAATTCATTATTTGGTGCATCGAGCCCATTAGATGTATCGCTCTTGGCTAAAGCCATTTCTAAATTTGACACGTCACCTATTACGCCCCAGAAGCTTTTTGCATTTTTGGTAGAATCATTCACCAGAGGCTTACCTGTTAGCTTGCCTGTAGAAGCCGTTAGGTCTCGATTGAGGCTTGATAAGACCAATCCTTTTTCGGTTAGATTTACAAGATGATGTTTCGCATGGCGATCTAGATATTTGTCTTCCGGTGTGATAGCAACATATACGGGAGCTTCACCATCGTATAGCTTACCATCTTTTGTAATAAAGATTGTCACAAAGTGGATATATGGAAAATTCTTATCTTTCCTACATCGCACAATTGATTTTTTCGGATTATATTCAACATGGACTTTATAGGTATCATGGTAATAGGAACCCGCGCCGTAGGCCTGGTTCTGGAGTTGTCTGACTATATCAGCGGGTAAGAGCTTAGTTAAGTGGATAGTAAAGTGGATGGATATTAGGGTGAATATCGTAAGCAGTAGAAATACACCAATCTTCTTTGAAATAGGGGTTTTCATGGCGGCACCTCCACCATAAAACACTTACTAAAAATTTTTAATTGGTGGGCAAAAAAAATGACCCTGCCCTCTACCACTACCAAGTATATCATATAACAGGACAGAGTCAATAGCCTGAAAACCAGCTTTTTTCTACTTAACTTTGAGCTTTTGGCCTATGCGGGATTCTTCCCCCCTTAAGAGCCTTGAGATGTTGGACCTGTGTTTGTAACATGCTATGATACATATGATTGCGCAAAAGATGACCATCTCGATTGGCTCTGCCATAAGGGCTGCGCTGACCGGTAAAGAGATTGAGCCTATTACGGAGCCAAGGGATACGTACTTTGTTATCAATGTGGTTATGAGCCAGATGGCAAAGGCAATTAGAATGATCTTTGGGGCTACAACAAGAAGGACTCCCAAGGTTGTGGCCACCCCTTTACCCCCCTTAAACTTGAGAAGCAAGGGCCAGATATGGCCGCTTATGGTTGCCAGGCCCAGGATATACCTATATATCTCAAAGTCAAACCTGAACTCCACCCCTGAAACCATTAACGGGACCAGGATTACGGCAAGGGCCCCTTTGGCTACATCCAGGAGCAGGGCCAGAATGGCGGGGAGCTTTCCCACCATGCGCATGAGGTTTGTCGCACCTACGTTGCCGCTTCCATAGTTGCGGATATCAACACCCTTCATGATTTTCGCGAATATGAAACTGGTGGGAAGGGAGCCGATGCTATAGGCAACCAGGATTCCTGCTAACATTAAAAGCATAAACTCTCCCGTGCTATGATTCGTTAAGGAGCTTGCTTCCTTTTGCTATGTAATCCAATCCGGAGACTACAGTGAATGCTATGGTTGTATTCCAAAGGATGGGTGCGTACCTGAATTGAAATAATAATGCCCCTATAGTGAGCATCTGGAAAAACGTTGTTATCTTTCCGAGGCGCGTGGGTTTTATCTCCAGCTCTCCCCGGGTTATATATATTATAAGGCATCCAAGCCCCATGATCACGTCTCTGCTTATGATCACTACAGGGACATATAGGGGGAGCCTGAGATATTCGGGCAGGCCGCTTGCCATGGAAAAACACACAAACGCGCTTATAAGAAGGAGCTTGTCGGCGATCGGGTCCAGGAGCGCGCCCAGTTCTGTGCGCTCTCCCCTCCGCCTTGCGATATAGCCATCAAGGCCGTCGCTCAATACTGCAATTATGAAAATCGCCGCTGCCAGCGTAAGCTTTCCATACAGGACAGCGGCGAGAAAAAACGGGATTGAGAGGATCCTCCCGATCGTGATTTTATTAGCGAGGTTCATTATACCGGATGCTTTTCCTGTTAATCTTGTCCGGCCTTGAGGCCCTGCTCAAAACCTGAATTAAACCCTTCTTTATAGCCCTTTTCATATCCGAGCTCATAAAGTTCATGGGCTGCTGCGGTCCTTTCCTCAGGGGCTGCCTCTGAAGCTGACGGAGAACTTATGACATCCATAAGCGCTCCTCCGACTGCGCCTGTGCCCGCACCTATTAATGCGCCTGTGCCGGCCTTTCCGCCTGTCACGCCTGCTGCTATCGCACCTGTGCCTGCGCCTACTATGGCGTCCTTAAGCACGTTCTTGGTTGCGTCCTGAGCGGCCATGGCCGGAAAGGTTGCAAGAAGGACTAATGCCAACATCGTTACGAAAGTTACTAACTTTTTCATGATTATCACTCCTTTCTTCTCTCCACTCTAAATTATACCATGAAAATGAAAAATTGCAATACGGCTATTTCAGGACACGGATTCTCGTCGGGGGCCAGTAGATGAAAAAGGCCTTACCTATGACGTTTTTCTGGGGGACAAAACCCCAGTACCTTGAATCCCTGGAACTTGCGGAATTGTCGCCGAGCACATAGAAACCGTCCGGGGGGACATTTATGACTTTATTAAAACCGCCGTATGGTTCTTTATTGTAGTAATTGATACCTCTTATGATAGATGGGTCTTCGACAAGGTCTCCGTCAACATATACGTTGCCGTCTTTTATCTGGACAGATTCGCCTCCGGTTGCTATAAGGCGTTTTATATAATCCTTTTTCCTGTCACTGGGAAACCTGAAGACTATGACATCCCCTCTCTCGGGTTCCCTGAATCTGTAGATAAACTTATTGACAAGGAGCCTGTCGCCTTCCAGGAGCGTGGGCCTCATGGATCCCGTCGGGATCTTAAATGCCTGTACAACAAACGCCCTTATTACCAGCGCCAGCACCAGCGCTATTATTAACGACTCTACCCATTCCCTTACTACAGCCTTCGTGTGACTTTTCATTCCGTCTCCTTTAAATTTTTGCGGGTCCTGCCAGTGGTTCGCCTCTTTTCTGGCGGGGGGTACTGCCAAGGTATATCTAATATCACGGGGCTCCAGATCCCCCCATCCTCGCCACTTGCGAAAAGAGGCTTCACCACTGTCACCCGCAAAAATTTATATAGCAGGCCGAGCAGCCCTGTTGTGAAAAAGCCTTAACGCAATTTTTTGAGGGCTGTGAGCAACAGGGCTGCTCGGCCACCTCATTAGATTTTGAGGGCGGCGAGAAATGCCTCCTGCGGTACCTCGACATTTCCAAAGCGCTTCATCCTCTTTTTCCCTTTCTTCTGTTTTTCCCAGAGCTTTCTCTTTCTCGTTATGTCGCCTCCGTAGCATTTACCTGTGACATGCTTGCCTACCGCAGGTATGTCGGACCGGGCAATTACCTTGCTGCCGATGGATGCCTGGAGCGCGATTTTAAAAAGGTGCCTGGGAATAAGTTCTTTCAGTTTGGTCGTTAATTGATTGCCTTTGGTGTAGGCCTTGTCTTTGTGCACTATGCTTGAGAGGGCATCGCAGAGCTTTCCGTTGATGAGTATGTCCAGTTTTACGAGCTTACCCTCTTTATATTCCAGGAATTCATAATCCAGGGATCCATAGCCGCGCGTTGTTGATTTTATTTTATCATAGAAGTCAACTATTATCTCCGATAAAGGCAGTTCATAAACGATCTGTGTCTTTTGCGTATCAAGATATTCTGTGCTTATATATTTTCCCCGTCGGGTTTCGGCGAGGTCAAGGATCGCACCCATGCTTTCCTTGGGGGTGAGTATGTATGCCTTGACCCACGGCTCTTCTATAAAATCTATCTCGTTGGGGTTCGGTAATTTAGATGGGTTGTCAACCCTTTCTACGGTTTTGTCTTTTTTGGTCACCCTGTATATTACGCTCGGGGCGCCTATGACAAGATTTAAATCAAACTCTCTCTGCAGTCTTTCCTGAATTATTTCCATATGGAGAAGCCCTAAAAACCCGCAGCGAAAACCCATGCCCAAGGATGCCGAGCTTTCGGGTTCGTAGATAAAGGAGGCGTCCTGGAGTTTCAATTTTTCCATGGCTGTCTTTAAGGCAGGAAAATCTTTTGAATTTACCGGGTATATCCCACTGTACACCATGGGCCTTAGTTCTTTATATCCGGGCAGGGGTTCCGGGGCAGGATTTTCAATGGATGTTATCGTCTCCCCCATGCTTACTTCCTTGGCGTCTTTTATGTTGCAGCATATGTATCCTACCTCGCCTGCGTGAAGCTCTTCTATCTTTTCGGGCTTGGGCCTGAACACGCCTATTTCTTTCACTTCATATTCTTTTCCGGAATTCATTATCTTCACCTTCATGCCGGCATGCATGACGCCGTTGACTACCCTTGTGTAGATAATGACTCCTCTATATACGTCAAACGCAGAATCAAATATCAAAGACTGCAGGGCCTTTGAGCTGCTTCCGGCCGGCGGCGGGATATGCTTTACTATTGACTCAAGGATATCCTCTATGCCGATCCCCTCTTTTGCGCTTGCCTCGAGAATGAGTTTTTCGTCAAGCCCCAGGATGTCTTTTATTTCGTGTTTCACTTTATCGGGCTGGGCATGGGGAAGGTCAATCTTGTTTATAACAGGTATTATGGTGAGGTGGTGCTCTATTGCCATGTAGAGGTTTGCGACTGTCTGCGCCTCTACCCCCTGTGCGCCGTCGACGACAAGGAGCGCGCCTTCGCAGGCTGCAATGGATTTGGAGACTTCATAGGTAAAGTCTACGTGGCCCGGGGTGTCTATGAGGTTTAAGAGGTATGTCTTTCCGTCCCTGGCTTTATAATTTATCCTGACCGCGCTCGCCTTTATTGTTATGCCTCTCTCGCGCTCAAGCTCCATGTCATCGAGGAGCTGCGCGCGCAGCTCTCTTTTAGAAATGGAGTTTGTGGCCTCGAGTATGCGGTCGGCAAGGGTGGATTTGCCGTGATCTATGTGAGCGATTATTGAAAAATTTCGTATTAGGTTTTTATCCACGCGGCGTCTCTTCGAATTTTATTACTTCCCAGCTTGACTGCTTATGAAGATTGTCCCATATGTTTTCCAGTTCCATTTTTTTAAAATAACACTTGAGGAGCGTGTTTATTATTTCATGGGAGACAATGCAGACATTGCGGTTTTTGTATTTTTGCAGTATCTTCTTGGCTGCCTGGACCGATCTTTCGTATGCCTCCTCTACGGTCTCTCCTTTAGGAGGCCTTACGGAAAGCGGGTTTGCGCACCACAGGCTGTATTGTTTTTTATATCTTTTCTTTATCTCGCTTGTCAAAAGGCCCTGCCACAGGCCCTGGTTGATCTCATTGAGCTCAGGCAATTTCTTCACATTGAGGCTGTGGAGCCTCGCAATCTGGCGGGCAGTCTCCCAGCTCCTGGAGAGTTTGCTGGAATAGACCACATCTATGCCCATCTTGGACAGCTCTTCTGCGAGCTTGCCTGCCTCGTTCCTTCCATTGGCATTTAAGGGGATATCCAGCCCCCCTTGTATGCGGCCTGTCTTGTTCCAGTCTGTCTGGCCATGACGGACCAGTATGACATTGGTCATGGCAATAATTCCTTTCCAAAGTCAATTATCTTTAATGCGCGTTCGTTGCTTTGGGCCTCGGAGTACACGCGCACGATCGGCTCTGTCCCTGAAAGCCTGAAGAGAAGCCAGCTTTCATCCTCGAGAAGGAACTTCACACCGTCAAAGGTTTTTGTCCCGACAACCTTTTTGCCGAGAATCTCTTTGGGCGGATTCTCCAGGAGGTGTTCTATGAGGGCCTTCTTTTTATCAGCCGGGTATTTCATGTCTTTTCTCTGATAATAAAACTTTCCGAATCTTTTTTCGGCATCAGCGAGTATTTCGAGAACGCTCATGTTCCTGTGGGCCAGCATCTCAAGCATCAACAAACATGTAAGCAGCCCGTCTCTTTCGGGCATGTAATTTTTAAATCCTATGCCGCCTGTCTCTTCCCCGCCCAAAAGCACATCTTCTTTTCTCATGATGTCGCATATGTATTTAAAGCCAACGGGTGTTTCATGAAGCTCCAGTTTATATTTTTTACAGATCCTATCGATCATCACGGTACCGCATATTGTCTGCACCACCGAGCCTTTCATCTTTCTGTCTTCTATGAAATGCAGGAGGAGCAGTGTCATGAGTTTGTGGCCGGTGAGAAGCGTCCCGTCGGAGGCAGAGCATGCGGCCCTGTCGGCGTCTCCGTCAGTGGCAAGCCCGATATCATAATTGCCCTCTTTTGTCTTTTCCATCATCTCCGAGAGATTCTTGGGATTGGGCTCGGGTGCGATGCCGCCGAATGTTATGTCATGCTCATTGTGTATTGTGGTTATCTTACACGCTGTACCTTCGAGAAGCTGTTTAAGGTAATCATTGCCTGTCCCGAACATTGAATCGGCCAGTATGTTGAATGATTTTTTCTTTAATATATTTTTGTCAACGTAGTTAGACATGAATTCAAGGTGCGGCGGAATAATGTCTTCATATGTCAGGAGCTTTTCCTTCTTTGCCTGGACGACTGATTTTTCTTTAACCTTATTTTTATATAGGTTTGATTCTATTTCCTTGGTTATTGAGGGATCCGCAGACCCGCCGTACCATGCCTTGTATTTAAGGCCGTTATATGCAGCCGGGTTGTGGCTTGCGGTGATCATCACGCCGCCGCCAAGCTTTCTATATTTAATGGCGTAGGTCACCGACGGTGTCGGCGTGGGCCTGTCCACCAGTATTACGGAAATGCCATTGCCGGTCAACACCTCTGCTATATCCTGGCCATATTCTTTGGAGTTTCTTCTTGTGTCATACCCGATAACGATGGGTTTGTCTTTCGCTACGTTCTTTTTTACATAATCGGCCACTGCCTGGCCCGCGATCTTTACATTTTCATGGCTAAAGTCGCCGTCAATCAATGCCCTCCAGCCATCTGTACCAAACTTGATCTTACCCACTTATTATGCTCCTCTCAATTTTTCTATTGCCTTTTTATAGTCAGTTTCGCCAAACACAGCGGTCCCTGCCACAAGGATGTTTGCTCCGGCCTTAATCGCAAGGCCTGCAGTATCTTTGTTTACGCCGCCGTCTACCTGTATATCTCCTTTATAATAGGCCCTCAACTTCTCAATCTTTGGTAAAACATCTTTCATGAACTTCTGTCCCGCAAAACCAGGCTCTACTGTCATAAGCAGGACCATGTCAACTTCTCCCAGGATATCTTTGACGGCGTCCAGGCCTGTTTTAGGCCTTATGGAAACTCCGGCCTTTTTGCCAAGGGAGTGTATTTGTTTAACCAAATCTTTAGGGGATTTGCACGCCTCAATGTGAAATGTTATGATATCGCTCCCTGCTTCCGCGAATGGTTTTATATAGTCCTGGGGTTTTTCAATCATAAGGTGCACATCAAGCGGGAGTTTTGTGTGTTTTCTTATTGCCTTTACAACGAGCGGCCCTATCGTGACATTAGGCACAAAGGCACCATCCATAACATCCACGTGCAGCCAGTCGGCGCCGGCAGTCTCGACCTTTTTCACATCTTTGGCAAGGTCTGCAAAGTCCGCTGAAAGCAGGCTTGGCGCGATCAATATTTTTTTATCCATAATTCCATCCTTTTCTTTACAGGGGACACTTCTCCTCACAACTCTGGGACACTTCTCCTCACGATTTGAGAACCGTCCCTAATGATTCTTGGACATTACGATGTAGACGCGGCTTATGTCTTCGAGGGAGATGACGCCCTGGAGTTTGCCGTCGGCCAACACCGGCAGGGCCTTAAAACCGCTTTCCTCCATCTTCTTCTGAGCGGCTGTAAGATGATCCCTTGGTGAAAGCGTCGGATATTCCTTCCTCATGGCATCCCTGACAAGCCTCTCTTTTCCAAACTGGTGCACATTCGCAATGATGTCAGACCGCGTGACAAAACCTGTTAATTTATGATTTTTCACAACCGGGAAATCCTCCTGGTGGCTGTGAAACACAAGTTCCAGGACCTTGGCAAGGGGTATGTCCTCCCCGAGCGTTAGAAACTGATTTGGTAAAATATCTTTTACGTGAAACTTTCTTATGGTCTCCCTTACATCCACCTGCATCTCTTCTGCGGATGCGGCCATGTATATAAATATTGCTATAAGTATCAGGAAAAAGTTTCGGTTCACAAGGCCTATATAGCCGAAGAAAAGCGCAAAGATGTGCCCGGTGTTTACTGCGATAGCGGTGGCCTTCCTGTAGTCAAGTTTTCTTGCTAAAAGCGAGCGCAGTATTCTTCCCCCGTCCATCGGAAAAGCGGGAAGGAGATTAAAGATGGCCAGTATCGGATTCATCCAGAAGATATATGCTATTGTCTTGGGCCATGTATGCCATGACGGAGGCCAGGAAAGTGCGTCCCTGCCTATAATTGCAACAAGCGGAAAATAGAGTATTGCGGCAAGCGCAAGGTTAAAAAGCGGGCCGGCGATGGATATGAGAAACTCCTGGCTCGGCTTTTCAGGGATCGCACTCATCGATGCCACGCCTCCTATGGGGAGAAGCGTGATGTCCTTCACCTCTATGCCGAAACGCTTTGCCATCAGGCTGTGGCTTAATTCATGAAATACCACACAGATAAAGACTACTATTATAAAGAATGCGGCCCTCGGCCCTCCTGTCACGAGAAACAAAAGCGGGAGCAGGAGAAATGTTACGTGGATATTGATATTGATCCCGAAAACCTTAAAGAGACTAATTGAGCCTTTCATCAAATTTTCCTATTATGCTTTCTTTTTCATTTTTATTGGCCGGGCCTATCATGGCCAGGCTCATGTTGGATTTTCTGAAGGTGTGTTTGGCCACACGGTTTATGTCGTCGATTGTTACCTTATCAAGCCTTTCAAGGATAGAATCAATACTGTGCATAGGGTCATTGTTTGTAATCTTCTCCCCGATCCAGGTCATGTGCGGAAGGGTATTCTCAAGCGCCATCAGGAGCTGGCCCCTACAGAAATCCTTTGCCCTCCTGAATTCATCCAGCCGGATTTTTTTGTCTTTTATTTTATTGAGTTCTTTTATAATAATATCCACGGCCGCCATAAGCTCTTTGTTGTTTATGCCGGCTGATACGACAAAACAGCCTGCGTCGGTATAGTGCTTTGCAGATGATGATATGTCATAGGCAAGGCCCCTTTTTTCTCTGACCTCGTGGAAGAGGCGGCTCGACATATTGCCCCCGAGGACAACGTGCATAAGATCAGTGGCGTATCTGTCGGGATGAACCATGCTCACGCCGTGAAAACCCATGGCAAGATGCGCCTGCTCTGTATCCTTATACAGGAAATTCGATCTCATTCTCGTCTGCTTTGAATCCATCTTCTTTAAATGGGTGCCGGGCGCGGTTTTATGTTTTTTAAAGCAGTGCTTCACCCTGTCCAGGAAATATTCGGCATCCACCTTGCCGCAGCATGCAACCACTATGTTCTTCGGCGAATAGAACTTATCTTTATAGCCGAGCATGTTTTCGCGGGTCATCTTTTTTACTGTTTCGAATGTGCCTGCAAGGGGCATACCCAGGGGGTGTTTCGGCCACATGAGCTTGCTCAGGATATCGTGGACATAATGGTTCGGGAGGTCCATGTACATCTTTATCTCTTCAAGGATGACGCCTCTTTCTTTTTGTATATCGGATTTGTTGAGCTTTGGGCTTAATACCATGTCACTTAAGATCTCCAGCCCCAGGTCAAGGTGCCTATGGTCCAGTTTGACAAAATAGCATGTGGACTCTTCCCCGGTGAACCCATTCAGTGTACCGCCTATACCTTCTATAGACTCCTTTATATCCTTGCCGGTCCTTGTAGTGGTACCCTTAAAGACCATGTGTTCAAGGAAATGGGATATGCCGTTATTTTTTGTATTCTCATATCTACCGCCGGCCTTTATCCATATGCCCAAGGCCACAGACTCCATGTGCGGCATGCTCACGGTGGCGACCCTTAAACCATTTTTTAATACGTCTAATTTGTGCATTATCTTGAATCCAGATAACTCTGCAGAATAAGCTGCGCTGCCAGCTTATCGATCTGTTTTTTTCTTTTCTTGCGGCTTACGTCGGCCCTTATGAGCTCTTTTTCCACGGCCATGGTCGTAAGCCGTTCGTCCCACAATTTTACAGGGATTGAAATCTTTTGTTTCAGGGAATCAACGAGGGCTATCACTTCTTTTGCCGCAGGGCCCTGGGAGCCGTTCATGTTCAGCGGCAGGCCCACGACAACTTCTGTCACCTGGTGTTCGGTTATGTAGCCTAAGACCTTATCAAAGTCTTCTCTTTTTATTGTTTCAAGCGGCTGTGCGGTTATGCCAAGCTCATCGCTTAAGGCAACGCCCACCCTCTTTGAACCAATATCCAGGCCGAGTATTCTCATTCTAATGCCCCTGCCATCCTCTTAACAAAGTTTGCGGTTTTCCTGACAAGGCCCGGTTTGGATAAATTTTTCTCTATCACCTTAATGACTGCGCTCCCCAATATAACTCCGTCGGAGACTGACGCGATCGCCCTGATTTGTTTGGGGGTCGAGATGCCGAAGCCCACGCATACAGGCTTTCCGGCTGAGCGCTTTATCTTTCTTACGTCAGAGACGACTTGAGACGGCAGGGTGTTTCTTGCGCCTGTTACGCCTGTGAGAGATACATAGTAAATAAAACCGGAGCTTTTTTTGGAGACAATCTTTATCCTCTTTGCGGTGCTTGTCGGCGCCAGGAGAAATATACAGTTGAAATCATTCTTTCCTGCCTCTTTAAGAAGTTCGCTTGCCTCTTCAGGGGGCAGGTCGGGTATTATAACTCCATCCACACCGCTTGCCCTGGCCCTCTTTACAAAGTCCTTCGTGCCGTAATTAAATATTGGATTAAAATAAGACATGAGCGCTATGGGGATATCGGACTTTTTTCTTATCTTCTTTACAAGGGTTAATATGGATGCAAGATTGGTTTTCTTCTTAAGGGCGCGGCCGGATGCGCGCTGTATGGTGGGGCCGTCTGCCATCGGGTCAGAAAAAGGCACACCCAGCTCCAATATGTCCACGCCTGACTTCTCAAGCTCCAGGGCCAGTTTTTCTGTCGTGGAAAGGCTCGGGTCCCCTGCAGTGATATAGACAATAAAGGCCTTTTTCCGTTTCTTTTTCAGTTCTTTAAACTTTTTATCTATCCTTGTCATAATTTTAAAGCCCCTTTGATTATATCCACGTCTTTGTCGCCTCTTCCTGAAAGGCAGATTATGATAATGTCGCTCTTCTTTAGTTTTGGCGCAAGTTTAGTGACGTAATAAATGGCGTGTGAAGGCTCGAGTGCCGGTATAATGCCTTCGGTCTCTGAAAGGAGCTTGTAGCCTTCCACTGCACCCTTGTCATCCACTGCTACGTATTTTGCCCGGCCGGTTTCTTTATAGAAGGAGTGTTCTGGCCCAACGCCCGGATAATCCAGCCCCGCTGAAATCGAATGGGCTATCTTTATCTGGCCGTTTTTATCCTGCAGGAGATAGCTCTTGCTTCCGTGCAGGATCCCCAGGCTTCCTTTAACAAGTGTGGCTGCGTGATGATTGCTCCCGACTCCAAGGCCTGCTGCCTCCACTCCTACAAACTTTACGGATCTGTCATTATAAAAAGGATTGAATAGCCCTATGGAGTTGCTTCCGCCTCCGACGCAGGCCACGAGATACCGTGGTAATTTCTTTTTCTTCTTTAATATCTGCGCCTTTGCCTCTTTGCCTATAACGCATTGAAAATCCCGGACCATCCCGGGATACGGATGCGGCCCGACAACTGAGCCCAGCACATAATGAGTAGTCCTTACATTGGTTACCCAGTCCCTGATGGTTTCGTTGATTGCGTCTTTCAGGGTCTTTGACCCGCTTGTTACAGGGATAACGCGTGCGCCCAATAACTTCATCCTGAATACATTGAGTGACTGGCGCACTATATCTTCCTCGCCCATATATACGTCGCATTCCATTCCGAACATTGCCGCTGCAGTGGCTGTTGCCACTCCATGCTGGCCTGCGCCGGTCTCTGCTATGATGCGCGTCTTTTTCATGCGGCGGGCAAGAAGCACCTGGCCGAGGGTGTTGTTTATCTTGTGGGCGCCTGTAAGAAGGAGGTCTTCCCTTTTTAAAAAGATCTGGGCACCTTTAAGTTTTTTTGTAAGCTGTTCGGCAAAATATAAAGGCGTGGGCCTGCCGGCGTATTCGCGGAGATAGTAGTCCAGCTCCTGGTTGAATTTTTTATCCCTCCTTGCCCTTGCGTACTCTCTCTCGAGCTCAAAAAGGCACGACATCAGGGTCTCGGGGACAAATTTTCCCCCAAAATCGGCAAAATATCCTTTTTTATCGGGTAATTTTTTCATCGGTATCCCATGACCTCCATTACTTTTGCGCCTATGTCTTCGCTTCTCATGAATGTCTCACCTATCAAAACGGCGTTTACGCCGAGACTTTTCAGAAACATGACATCCTCGTATGTGGATATCCCGCTCTCAGAGACGATCACCTTGTCCTTGGGAATGGAGTTTATAAGGTTTGATGTGGTCTCCAGGTCCACTTTAAAGGTGTGGAGGTCCCTGTTGTTTATGCCGATTATATCGCAGTCTGTGCTCAGGGCCTTCCTTATATCTTCTTCACCGCGGACTTCGACTATTGCATCCATTGCAAGGTTTTTACAGATATCCATAAACTGGTATATCTCACTCTTGGAAAGCACTTCTGCTATCAGGAGCACGGCATCTGCCCCGTAAAGTTTGGATTCATAGATTTGGTACCTGTCCAATATGAAATCTTTTCTCAATATTGGTAAATACACATCGTGCCTTACCTTATCAAGGTATTCCAGTTTGCCCCTGAAAAACTTCTCATCCGTAAGGATGGAGAGTGCCTTTGCGCCATAGGCGCGGTAGACCTGCGCGATCTTGACAGGGTTAAACTCCTGCCTCAGTACACCGCTCGACGGAGAGGCCTTTTTTATTTCGGCTATGAGACATATCTCATGTTCGCGCGAGATGGCGGCCTTAAAACTCCTGCCAGAGGGAAGCACCTGAAGCCTTTTCTGTATTTGGGCCAGAGGGAGCTTGTCCTTGGCGACCTCGATTTCCCTTTTCTTCTCTTCTATGATCTTTGTCAGTATCATTTATTGGATAATTCCTTTATTTTTTCTAATGCGGCAAGGGCTGCACCTGTATCTATGGTTTTTTCCGCCATCTTTACGCCTTCTTTGAAATCCTTTGCCTTTCCTGTAAGCTTGAACACACAGGCGGCGTTTATCAAAACCATGTCACGCCTTGGGCCCTTGTCTTTTCCGCCTAAGATGTCCAGCGCTATTTTTTTATTATAGGCCGGGTCCCCGCCTTTTATTTCATCAAGGGGGCTCTCGGCTATGCCAAAATCAGAGGCTGTTACATAATAGGTGGAAACCTTTCCATTTTTAACTTCTGAAACCTTGGTCTTCCCTTTTATGGACACCTCATCCAAGCCAAGAAGGCCGTGGACAACCATGGCAGCCTTTGTGCCCAGCTTTGCCAGGGAATTTGCCATAAGTTCTGTGAGTTTTTCGTCATAGACACCTAACACCTGTATATCCGCGCCTGCAGGGTTTGACAATGGACCCAATATATTAAAAATGCTCCTTGAGGCAAGTTCTCGCCTGGCCTCGACCACGTTTTTCATGGCCGGGTGATAGTCAGGGGCAAAGATAAATGTGAAGTTCGCTTCTTTCAGAAGCTTCACTGCTTTATCCGGCTTTATGTGTATGTTTACACCTAATGCTTCCAGGAGATCGGCACTCCCGCATTTTCCTGTAAAGGAACGATTGCCGTGTTTTGCCACCTTAATGTCTGAGGCGGCAATGACTATTGCTGAAATAGTGGAGACATTGACATCCCTTACCGGCGCCCCGCCTGTGCCGCATGTATCAACGAGATCCTTCAGGCCTGACTCAATCCTTATGGCCTTGTTCCTCATCACCTGAGCGGCTGCGGCGATTTCGTCTGCGCTCTCGCCTTTTTCGCTTAAAGTTTTGAGGAAATCTTTTATATCTTCTTTTGGCGTTGCCCCGGACATGATTTCGGCAAAGACACCAAAGACCTCTTCTTTTGAGAGATCGGTCTTGGCCTTAATTTTTTTAATCGCCTCTTTTATCATTTTTTTCTTATTTTGAGAAAGTTTGCTAAAATCTTTTTTCCTTCATTTGTCAGAATGGATTCCGGATGGAACTGCACTCCCCAGACAGGCCAGTGTTCATGCCTTAAAGCCATGATCTCTTTTTCCTTTGTGTCGGCTACCACCTTCAGGCACTTCGGAAAATTCTTTGGTGATAGCATGAGCGAGTGGTACCTGGTTGCCTCAAACGGGCTCTCAACGCCTTCAAATATTCCTTTACCATTGTGGTGTATAAGGGAGGTCTTTCCGTGCATAAGCCGCGCTGCGCGCACTACCTTAGCGCCGAACACCTCTCCGATGCACTGGTGCCCCAGGCAGACGCCTAATATAGGAATGCGGCTTGCAAATGAACGAATGACCTCACAGGATATGCCTGCGTCTTTTGGTGTGCCCGGGCCTGGGGAGATAACAATCTTTGTGGGGTTGTGCATCTTTATGCCGTCGATGTCTATTTTGTCATTCCTGAACACCTTCAGCTCTGCGCCCAGCTCACCCAGATACTGCACCAGGTTATAGGTAAAAGAATCGTAGTTATCGATTACGAGTATCATTATTCTATCCCCTTTTCCGCAATCTCAATCGCCTTTAAGAGGGCAGCGGCCTTGTTCAATGTCTCCTGATATTCCTTTTCCGGCTTTGAGTCCGCCACTATGCCGGCCCCGGCCTGGATATATGCGTTCTTTTTCTTGACGAGGATTGTCCTTATGGTGATACATGTATCAAGGTTGCCTGAAAAGCTGAAATAGCCCACACAGCCCGCATAGGCCCCGCGCTTGGTGCGCTCAAGCTCATCTATGATTTCCATGGCGCGCACCTTTGGGGCACCCGTGACTGTGCCAGCAGGAAAGCTTGCCTCTAAACAATCGAACTGGTCCTTTTCATCTCTTAATATGCCGGATACGTCACTTACTATATGCATGACATGCGAATATCTCTCAATGGTCATCAGCTCTTCTGTCTTCACGGTATTGTAGCGGCATACCCTTCCGAGGTCGTTTCTGCCGAGGTCGACCAGCATGATGTGTTCGGCGCGTTCTTTTGGGTCTGCCAGGAGTTCTTTCATCAGCCTTTCATCCTCATAATTGTCCTGGCCGCGCTTTCTTGTGCCGGCAATGGGCCTCAGCTCGGCCTTGCCGTCTTCACAGCGCACCATGATTTCAGGGGAGGAACCGATCAATTTAATATTTTCAAACTTCATGTAATACATGTATGGCGAGGGATTGACAGACCGGAGTGCGCGGTATATGTCGAAATCGTTTTTCATCTTGAGCTTTGCCTCAAGGCGCTGAGAGAGAACTACCTGAATAATGTCGCCGCGTTTTATGTAATCCTTGGCCTTTTTCACCATATCGGTGAATTGCTTTTTTGTGGTGTTGGATCTGGTCTTAAGTTTATAGGAGGACTTCCTTCTCCTCTTTTGTTTTTGTGTAGTGGAACGCTCTATCTTTCTCTGGAGCCTGTCGACTTTTCTTACTGCACTTTCGTATGCGGCGGCAATCTGGGCCTTGGTTGCCCCGTCTTTCAGTTTTACATTATTAATGATCTTTATCGTATGCTCTACATGGTCAAATATAAGAATGTTGTCGGTCAGCATAAAATACATATCCGGGAACTTCAGGTCATCGGTGTTATTGTCAGGGATGTTTTCAAAAAAGCGCACTGTATCATAGCCCATATAGCCGACAAGCCCTCCTGAAAATCTCGGGAGGCCTTCTGTGGAAACATATCTGAACTGCGACATGTAGTCTTTTATCTCTGCCAGCGGATTGGTGCGTGCCCTGAAGCTGCGGGTTTTGCCGGATTCGGTAATCTCCACGTCGCTGCCCTTGCTTTTAAATACAAAAGACGGCTCGCTCCCGAGAAAAGAGAATCGCGCTATCTTTTCGCCGCCCTCCACTGATTCAAGAAGATACGAGTATGAACCATCGTCAATCTTTATGAAAGTGGACGCAGGCGTTTCAATGTCGGCTACGATTTCCTTGTA
Organism: uncultured Planctomycetia bacterium; assembly: GCA_964451625.1. Lineage (GTDB taxonomy): Bacteria > Omnitrophota > Gorgyraeia > JABMRJ01 > CAYVIU01 > CAYVIU01. The sequence continues at coordinate 27,195 of CAYVIU010000001.1, forward strand.
GACCGGAATCAGGTTGCTCTCTTCGGCCAGTTTCAGAAACTCTTCTTTTGTCGGTTTGTGCATGGTTTTATTTTTTATATGTCTTGTCAGGGTCAAATATCTTTTTTTCAATAATCTCAAGCGCGCCGGATGAGCCTAGCTTTCTGAAGTAGCATGTGAAATATCCGGCGTGACAGCCAGCAGTCTTCTGCTCAACCTTTATAAGAAGGGAGTTTCCCTCGCAATCCACACATATGGACTTAACAATCTGTATGTGGCCGGAGCGCTCACCCTTCATCATGAGTTCTCCTTTAGAGCGCCTGTAGACATAGACCCTGCCTTCGGCAATTGTTTTTTCTAAGGCGTCTTTATTCATATAGCAAAGTGTAAGGACTTTGCCGGATGCTTCATCCTGAATAACTGCCGGTATCAGGCCCTTTTCACTAAACTTCAGGTTTTTCATAAACTTTTCCATTATTGGCATCTCCGTATGGCTTCTTTTAGATCCAGTTTGTTTTCGTACAGGGCCTTGCCCACTATTGCTGCAACAGGGGCCTTTGGTTTTAACCCTTTAAGCTTAACCAGGTCATCGATTGATGAAACACCGCCTGATGCAATGACATCCATAGAGGTTGCCCCGATCACTTCTTTTAATGCCTTAATGTTGGGGCCGCTTAAGGTGCCGTCTTTCAGGATATCTGTAAAGACTATTGTCTTTGCGCCTAAAGACTCAAGGCGTTTTACAAAGTCTATAGTCTCAAACTCTGTTGTTTTCGTCCATCCCGAGACTGCAATTTTACCTTCGCGTGCGTCTACGCCAAAGATGACTTTATCACCAAATTCCTGAGCCGCTTCCTTAACAAAGGCCTCGTCTGTAGCGCGTGTGCCTATTATGACCCTTTTTATTCCTTTGGAAAGCGCTGAGGCAATGGTCTTTTTATCCCTGACCCCGCCCCCAAGCTCAATGTCTGCGTTGACTGAGGTTGCAACTTTCTCGATCAGATCAAGATTCTTAAACTCGCCGCTTTTTGCGCCGTCAAGGTCAACGACATGAATCCATGCCGCGCCGGCCGCTTCCCATTTCCCGGCTATCGGGAGGGGGTCATCGGCATAGACCTTCTCAAACTTAAAGTCCCCCCTGGTAAGCCTTGCGACCTTGCCGCCCAATATGTCGATTGCCGGTATTATCTGCATAGATTATAGAATACCTTTGCTAGAAGGTATTTCTTTTCTGCGTGGATCAATTTGTGTAGCTTCGTCCAGCGCAACTCCTAATGCCTTAAAAACGGCTTCAAGGATGTGGTGAAGATCGTCCCCGGCAAGAATCTCTACATGCAGGTTTATGTTTAGATTCTTTGCAAAGCTGTCCAGGAAATCTCCTGCCTCATGAAAAGAATAGTTTTCGGTCTTTTTAAGCTCTATGCCGCTGCCTCCGGGCAGAGAAATCTTATAGGCATAGCGGTTGCTGATGTCTAAAGTGACTTTTGCCCTGGCCTGGTCCATGGGGACCTCGCTTGAGCCAAAACGTTTTATGCCTTTACAGTCTCCGAGTGCCTTCTTGAAGGCCTGGCCGAGACATATGCCTATGTCCTCGTTCGTGTGGTGCGTATCAACTTTCAGGTCACCGGCCGCTTTCAGTTCCATGTCAAAGAGGCCGTGAAAGCTGAAGAGCTCCAGCATGTGGTCAAGAAAACCTATCGCTGAATCTATCTTTGCCTTTCCCTTGCCGTCAACGTTCAGGTTCAGGATTATCTGGGTCTCTTTTGTTTTCCTTGTTATTTTGGCAGATCTTGATTTCTGTTTAGGCATGTTACTCCCCCTCAAACCTTACTTTAATGCTCTCTGAGTGTTTGCCCAGGCCTTCTATCATGGCAATCCTCTCAATGGCCTCTTTGGCCCCCAGAAGCGCCTTCTTGGAATACGAAACAGTGTGAAAGCTCTTTATAAAATCGTTTATCCCAAGCCCTGAGAAAAACCTTGCCGTGCCGCCCGTCGGTAAGACGTGGCTCGGCCCTGCAAAATAGTCCCCGACCGCTGTCGGCGTATACGGGCCTACAAACACCGCGCCCGCGTTCTCTATTTTCTTTATTATGCGCTGAGGCCGGCGGATCATAATCTGAAGGTGCTCGGGTGCAATAATATTTGCGACCTCTACCGCCTCATTAATGTTTTTCACCAGCACAATGTATCCTGAGCCAACCTCTTTCTTGGCAATCTTTGCAAGGCGTTTGGAGGTCGTAACCAGAACCGCCAGGCCCTTTAAGTGCTCTTCCTGCGCCTTAAGGTCTGCAATCACAAATGCAGGGTTTGAATACTGGTTTGCGATTATGACAACCTCACTCGGCCCGGCCAGCATATCTATGCCGGTAAAGCCGAAGACCTGCCTCTTTGCCTCTGTAACAAATTGATTTCCCGGGCCTACGATCTTGTCCACCCTTGGAATCGTCTTTGTCCCGAACGCAAGGGCTGCTATTGCCTGAGCCCCGCCGACCTTATAGATCTCATTCACATTCAAAAGATTTGCTACCGCAAGTATGTGCGGGTCAATGCTTTTATATTTATTGGGCGGGGTAACCATAACAATCCTTTTTACCCCTGCAATCTTTGCCGGCAGTACCGACATATATACCGTTGAAACGAGCGGGACCGTGCCGCTTGGCACATAGACCCCTACACTCTTTAAGGGGTTAAAGGCCTCGCCCAGGACAACACCGTCTTCCCCTTTTATCTTCCACGGCTTTTTAAGCTGCTTTTTATAATAGCGGTTTATATTGTCTATTATGGTTTTCAATGATGTCACAAATTCCGGCGATATATCCTGATAGGCCCCGCTTGCCTCGCTCTCGGTGACGGCGAGCTGCCTGGGTGTCAATTTTATCTTATCAAATTTTTTGGTGTATTTGATAAGGGCGTCATCCCCGTGCAGGCGTACGTCTTCTATGATCTTCTGCACCTTGCTTGTGACGCGCACCTTTACCGATGCGTTTCTCTCGACGAGCTTTTGAAATTGTTTGCTTGAGAATCTGACCAATTTCATTTTGATACCTCGCGTTTTACAATGTCATAAACTGCGTTAATTGCCCCCGGTAATTTTGAGGCGTCTTTTCCTCCGGCTTGTGCAAGGTCAGGCCTGCCTCCGCCCGATCCGCCCACAAGGCCTGCGATTTCTTTTATCATGATTTTTGCGTCAAGGCCTCCCGATACAAGGCCCTTTGCAACGCCCAGGATCATATTCACGCGGCCTTCCGTAGAGGCCGCCAAAAATACTACTGCGTTCTGGGATTTTTGTTTTATCATATCAACCAGGCTTCTTAAGTCGTCCACTCCTGCGCCTTTGATCTCTTTTGAGATTACCAATACCTTTCCTGCCGTTCTTCCGCTTTTTATTATTTCATCAAGTTGGGATTTAAACCCAAGCTCTTTTGTCTTTTTCTTTCTTTTCTGGGCATCCCTTGCCTCTTTGTCCAGGTCTCCCGCTGTCCTAATAAGCTCGG
>CAYVIU010000001.1:30677-40573 GCA_964451625.1 uncultured Planctomycetia bacterium
CAGATCCTTCTTTTCCATTTTATCAACAGGCTTACCGGCAAGGCTGTCTATCTTTATGAGCTTTTCCTCAAGGTACTCTTCTATTCTTTTAATCGTGACCTCTGACTCCTCATCCAGCTGGCCCCTTATCTTTTTCAAAGAGTCCCTGTAGAAGGTTACGCTTTTTTCTATATCGCATTTCATCCATTCGTAGGCGGCCTCTCCCGTGAGCGCTTCAATCCTGCGCACACCTGAGGCGATGGATGATTCGCTTATAATCTTAAATACACCTATCTGGCCGGTCCTGGCTATGTGTGTGCCCCCGCAAAGCTCTTTGGAAATGGCCCCGATAGATCTGACAGTGACCGTATCGGAATATTTTTCCCCGAACAATGCTACCGCCCCGCTTTTCTTTGCCTGGTCAAGGCCCATCTTTTTGGCCTCAACCCTGATGTTTTGTTTTATGTAAGTGTTCACCGACTTCTCCACCTTCTCAATCTCTGCGTCCGACATCTTTGCCGGGTGTGTAAAATCAAATCTTAGCTTCTCCGGCGCAACCAACGAACCATACTGGTTCACGTGTTTGCCCAGAACCTTTTTAAGGGCTGTGTGCAATAGATGCGTGGCAGTGTGATTGGCCGCTATTGAAGAGCGCCTTACAAGGTCAATCTCTACTTTTGCTGCATCGCCTTCTTTGGGCTGGCCGCTTATGACCTTCCCGACATGGTCCACTGTATCATCATACTTCTTGGCGTCTTTAACAGCGATTTTAAAACCTTTTCCTTCTATTGTGCCCGTATCGCCGATCTGGCCGCCTGATTCTCCGTAGAAAACGGTCCTGTCAAGGGCCACATGCACCGCATCACCTTCTTTAGCCAACGCCAGTATCTTTGCCTCAATGGAGTTTTTATTTTCTACAAACTCTGTTTTCAGGCCTGATACGTGTTTCTCAACAAATATGGAGTCACTCACCTTGCTCTTTTTTCTTGAGCGCTCACGCTGGCCCTCAAGGAGCTTATTGAAACCATTTTCATCCAGCGTAAGGCCCTGGCGCCTTGCAGCCTCCTCCATTAGATCCAAGGGAATACCCTTTTCATCATAATATTTAAATAGCAGTGCTCCCGGAATATTATTTTTGCCGCTCTTCTTCAGCCCTTCAAACTCTTCCTCCATTGCAGGGAGGACTGTCTCGATAACCATGCCTAAAGACTCTTCTTCGTTTAAGACAACCCTTGTAATGTCATCCTTCTGCTTTGCGAGCTCCGGGTAGGCCTCCTTCATGGCTTTCGCCACAGTTGCCACTAATTTATGGAGAAACGGTTTGTCCATCCCGGCTGAACGCGCACGCTGGAGCGCTTTGCGAATAAGCTTCCTTATGACAAAGCCTCTTCCTTCATTTGAAGGCCGCACGCCGTCAGCGACACAGAATACGACCGCCCTTATATGGTCTGCGATCGCGTTTATGTGCGAATCATTTTTTGTATCAGTGCCGTATTTAAGGCCCAGCTCACTTGCTGCATGTTTTATAACAGGCGCAAACGAATCTATCTTAAAATTGGTTGAAACCCCCTGCTTAACTGCCGCAAGGCGCTCGAGACCCATCCCTGTATCAATGTTCTTCTGGGGGAGCTCCTCAAGGACTCCACCTTCTTTTCTGTTAAATTGTGTAAAGACAAGGTTCCATATTTCAACAAACCTGCCGCAGTCGCACGCGGGCGAACAATCGTTTTTGCCGCAGCCTGTTGACTGGCCCCGGTCATAGAATATTTCAGAGCAGGGGCCGCACGGGCCATTGGGGCCGTTCTTTTTTGCCTCAGACGGCCAGAAGTTCTCTTTGTCTCCGAGCTTTATAATCTTTTCCCGGGCCAGGGCTATATCCGTTTTCCATATATCATAGGCATCAGTGTCTTCAGTGTACACAGATGCCCACAATTTTTCCTTTGGGAGCTTAACGACCTTTATCAAAAACTCCCATGCCCACTCTATGGCCTCTTTTTTAAAATAATCCCCGAAAGAAAAATTCCCGAGCATTTCAAAGAACGTATGGTGCCCCGCGGTCCTGCCCACCTTTTCCAGGTCGGCTGTGCGGAGGCACTTCTGCGATGTCGCAGCACGGGCAGAGGAGACGTTCTTACCCATGAACTGTTCTTTAAATTGGTTCATCCCGGCACCCGTAAAAAGGAGTGTCGGGTCATGCCGGGGAACCAATGAATCGCTGGGAATTACCTTATGCTTTTTCTTTCTGAAAAAGCTTAAGAATTCCTGTCTGAGTTTATCGGCTGTCATTTCTCCTTCACCACTAAATAACCGCGCAATGTATGAATGAGTGCGTCTCCTTCAGGAGATTTTATGCCTTTCTTGAAATCATCAATGCCGTCTATTTCCCGGCGGTTGAGCTCTCTGATCACATCGCCTTTTCTCAGGCCTGCTAAGGATGCCGGGGTATTCGGCTCAACATGAACCACGACGACTCCGTCTTTATCTTTCAGGCTCAGTTGTGAAGCAATGATGTCCGTAATACTTATGATAACCGCACCCCGCCACTTCACCTCTTTTTTCTCTTCGGGGCCCTTTTTCTCTTCGGGCTCACCGATAATGTCTTTGTCTATTTCAGTCGGCCGCTCTCCTATCACCACTGAAAGCGTAATAGGCCTTTTGCTCCTTACGGCCCCCACCTTTACCTTTTTGCCAACCCTGGCCTGGTTTATGCTCCTGAGGAGTTCGTTTACATTTTTAATCTTTTTCCCGTCAAAGCCTACAATGACATCGCCTTCTTCCAGGCCGGCTTCCTCTGCGGGGCCGTCTTCGACCAGGTCTGCTATTAAAACCCCTGCCCTTGCCTCAATACCGAAATAATCCGCAAGGTCGTCCGTCAGCTCCTGCACTGAAACCCCGAGCCAGCCGTGCAGGACCTTTTTTCCTTTTAAAAGATCGTCTAAAATATTTTTTGCATAATTTATGGGGATCGCAAAGCTAACACCCTGATACCCGCCGCTTTGCGTAAATATTGCGACGTTTATTCCTATTACGTTGCCGTTTAAATCACATAAAGGCCCGCCTGAGTTGCCCGGGTTAATGGCAGCGTCCGTTTGAATCAAATCAGTGTAGCCAGGCAGCCTTTTGGGAAGCGAGCGGTGAAGCGCGCTTATCACCCCTGCTGTGACTGTGGGCTCAGAGCTTCTCATTATAAAACCAAATGGGTTTCCGATGGCTACAGCCCATTCTCCTATCTGGACCAGATCAGAGTCTCCGAGTTCGGCAACAGGCAGGTCCTTGGAATTGATCTTTACAACTGCGAGATCGCTCCTCGGGTCCGTACCCTTAATCGTGCCTTCAAACTCCCTGCCGTCAGTGAGGGCAACGGTTATTTTGTCTGCGCCCCTTATTACGTGTTCATTTGTAAGAATGTAGCCCTGTTCATCTATGATTACACCGCTTCCCATGCCGGTCTGTCTATATTCCCTCTCAGGGGTGTCCCTGAAGAACTCCTTAAAGAAGTCGTCAAAAAACTTATCACGGAAAGGGCTCCCCTGAGGGCCAAACTGAAACCTCCTGGCCCCCACCTTGTGCGTCCTCTCAGTGTAGATACTCACAACCGCGGGGCCTATTGTTTCTGCAACATTGATAAAGGCATTTCTGATGTCAATCTCGCCTGAGATCTTTCCTATCCGGGGTTTGGCCTCGCCGTTTTTAGAGAGATTGGGCCTGCCCGCAATAACAAGCCCTATAACAATACCGGCAATTAAGGCAATGATTGAAAGCAGTATTTTATGTTCTCTTACCGCTTTGAACATTATTATTTCTCCTTCGCTTTTGCCAGGATCTCCTTTTCCAACTTTGTCAGTATCCTTGGGTTCTCCTTCAGGAAGATACGCGCATTGTCTTTTCCCTGGCCGAGGCGTTCGCCGTCATATGTAAGCCAGCTTCCGCTTCTCGCTATGACACCGAGCTTGTCTGCCAGGTCAACAGACGTTGAAATCCTTGAGATGCCCTCTGTGTATAAAATATCAAACTCTGCCTTCTTAAAGGGGGGTGCCACTTTATTTTTGACAACCTTGGCCCTGACATGGATGCCTATTACCTCTTCACCCTTCTTTATGGAAGCAATTCTCCTGAGATCGAGCCTTACCGAAGAATAAAACTTGAGCGCCCTTCCCCCGGGTGTTGTCTCAGGGGAGCCGAACATGACGCCGATCTTCTCGCGAATCTGGTTTATAAATATAACGCATGTCTTTGACTTTGATATTGACCCTGAAAGCTTCCTCAGGGCCTGGCTCATGAGCCTTGCCTGGAGCCCGATGTGCCTTGCGCCCATTTCTCCTTCGATTTCCGCCCGCGGAGTAAGCGCGGCTACTGAATCTATGACGACTACGTCAACTGCACTGGATTTTACAAGGGCTGCTGCAATCTCAAGCGCCTGTTCCCCTGTGTCCGGCTGGGAAATAAGCAGTTCGTCAAGGTTCACCCCGACCTTTTTGGCATATGCTGAGTCAAATGCGTGTTCTGCGTCAATAAATGCGGCCTGGCCTCCTTTTTTCTGGGCCTGCGCCAATACACTTAAGGTAAGAGTGGTCTTTCCGCTTGACTCAGGGCCGTATATTTCAGTGACCCTCCCCCTCGGAAGCCCGCCTACTCCTAAAGCCAGGTCCAGGGAAATCGCACCTGTAGGAACAACCGGTACGTCCGACTTAAAATCCTGGCCCAGGCGCATGATTGAGCCCTCTCCAAAGTGCTTTTCAATCTGCGCAAGCGCCAAATCCAGGGATTTTGCCTTATCAGTGCTCTGTACTTGACTTACTTTCTTAGCCTTCGCCTTAACCATACCACACCTCCATTTTTTGCTTTATAGTATTATCATTATACTATTAAATCATTAGCGTGTAAAGAAATATTTAGCCCACATGCACACTCACATCCCCCTCACCCCCATTATTTTTCCCTAACCCCTTCCCCCGCCTCAAGATACACCAAATATGTGACGAGGCTGAGCCTCGTCACTATTCTTCTATTATAAAGTCCTCGATAAGTGTATCGCCTACCGATTGATGCTCAAGTGCAAATTTTTTATACTCATCGAATGTATTGAAATAATCGGAGACAATGCCTTTGTTGATAAGCGATGGGAAGCTTGGCCTTCCTATGTAATCCAGATAGCTTGACCATTTGTAATTTTCGAGAAAGCTCTCTACAGTCTTGCAGTTTTGCACCGTGTTTTTATTTTTCTTTTGAGATGAACTATTTAAAAGCTTGATGGGATTCATGTGTATATATCGAGATAGGTGCATGAGATACTCATCCCGCTCTATTGGAATTGCCTTGAACCTATTTTCAAAAAGCGATCCAGTCCTTTCGTATCTCTTATTGAAATACATTGTGTAGCCTGTACCTATCTTATGCATAAAACCAGAAATGCCATTTTCTTTTCTCTGTTTCAGGATTAAATGATAATGATTGGGCATAAGGCAGAAGCAAACAATACCGGCCAACAACTTCCCCCTTTTTTGATTACTGATCCGTAAACGTGAAATTCGTCCATTCCATCTCTTGCCAGGGCTCGATATGCCATTTTCGTTATTAAATACATACAAATCATGGATGAAACGATAATAATCGCTCTTATCGACGAAAACCTCTCTCTTGTCCACCCCTCTATTGTAGATGTGATAATAGCAATCCGACGCAAATACAATTTTCCTCATCTTTATGCCAAATGTACCGAGGCTCAGCCTCGGTAATTGCCCTCCATATAATAAGACGAAAAAAAGAGGCTAATTCTTGCAATTTATTTTAAAATTTTTATACATACAGGCCTTATTCTAACACAACCTATTGCATCACATTGAGATACATCAAAAATGTGACGAGGCTGAGCCTCGTCACTCTTCTCGTCACTTTTTGTTTGCATATAGAGTGATATGAATGTATAATTGTTACAAGTAAGGAGTTATGTTATGAAGGCGGAGATTATAGCCATAGGGACTGAGATATTGCTGGGGCATATAGTGAATACGAATACTTCCTATTTATCGAGGCAGCTTGCAGGGCTTGGCATTGATGTTTACCACCAGAGTGCTGTAGGAGATAATCCAGCAAGGCTCGGTCAGGCACTCATTAAAAGCCTTAATAGATCTGATATGGTAATAACCACTGGAGGGCTTGGCCCTACTGTGGATGATATTACCCTTGAGACGATTGCGCGGGCAATTGGTAAAAACCTGGTATTCAAAAAGGAAATATTTAAGAGGATTAAGAATAATTTCAAGAAGCGCAGGTGCAGGATGCCGAAAGAGGCACGCAGGCAGGCATTTGTACCGGAAGGTGCGGTGGCCTTAAGAAATGACGTAGGCACTGCCCCCGGTTTAATTATAGAAAGTTATAATAAGATTATTATCGCCCTCCCTGGTCCCCCAAGAGAGCTAACACCGATAGTGGAAAGGTTTGTTCTTCCCTACCTCAAAAAAATCACACCGGGTGCATATACTATAAAGTCCCGAACCTTAAAACTCATGGGCTTAGCCGAAAGCCAGGTAAACGCAAAGGTAAAAGATCTTTTAAAGTTATCCGGAGATCCCACCGTCGGGATTTACGCACACGTTGGCCAGGTAGATTTAAAGATAACCTGTAAGGGCAAGACAAAAAAGGAAACCGACAAAAAAATCAAAAAAATAGAAAATAAAATCGGAAGAAGGTTTGGGAAATATGTTTTTGGAACCGACAACGAAACGTTGGAAGAAGTCGTCGGAGGACTATTAACTAAAAAGAAAAAGACATTAGCTATTGCTGAAAGCTGCAGTGGCGGATATATCTCAAACCTGATTACAAACTCCCCCGGTAGTTCTAAGTATTTCATTATGGGTGTTGTCGCCTATAACAATAAAATCAAAACCAACCTTTTAGGAATAAATAAAGAGATCATTAAGAAAAAGGGCGCTGTAAGCAAGGAGGTGGTCTCCCTTCTGGCCAAAAACATCCGCAGCCTTGCGTGTACTGACTTCGGAATAGGGGTAACGGGTATAGCAGGCCCTGCCGGCGGCTCAAAGAATAAGCCTATCGGAACAGTGTATATAGCCATCTCGTCGGCAAAGAGGACTGTTGCAAAACGCTTTTTCTTTATAGGCACACGCCAAGAGATAAAACTCCAGACAGCGCAACAGGCTCTTCACCTGCTAAGATTGAGCTTGATCTAGTCTAAAACTAGTGTCGAAGCTTAGCTTTGACACTAAATAACCGCTAATATGTTACGGCACAAGAGGTTGCACGCAAAATATGTCGAAGCTAAGCTTCGACATCTAAGTATGGATAAAATGAGGGTGTTTATAGCGATTGAGCTCAGTGAAGATATCAAGAAGGAGCTCGGAGAGCTTGAGGACAAGCTTAAATCCGTGGGGGCGGATGTTAAGTGGGTAAAACCGGAGAAGATTCACCTTACACTTAAATTCCTGGGAAACATTAATGAGAAAAAACCTGACCAGGTTAAGGACGTCGTGGAGAGGGCCGGCCAGATCAAGGCCGTCAACGAAAACAAGCTTGAGCAAGTTAAAGCCGCGCTTAATGACGTATCTTCTAACCACAAGCCGTTTAAGATGGGCCTGTTTAAGCTTGGGTGTTTTCCGAGGCTCGAACATCCAAGGGTAATATGGGTGGGGATTGATGCAGGATGTGCTGAAGTCGAGGCCATAGCAGGAGAATTAGAGGAAAGGCTTGAAGGAATAGGCTTTCCGAAGGAAAAGAGGAGCTTTTCAGCGCATCTTACACTCGGACGTGTGCGCTCGCCTAAAGGAAGAAAGGAACTCGTAGAAAAAATTAAAGCGCTCGATGTAAAATCAAGCGCTTTAATGGAAGTGTCGGAACTCGTTCTCTTTAAATCTACTCTTACCCGTGAAAGATCGATCTATACTGCGCTACACAAGGCTGGTCTAAAAGATTAGACCTTAGTCTTAACAGCTTTTACCAGTTTTCCCTGCGTCTCTATCTCTCGTATCTTATCTATGTATCCTTCGTCATTTGGATCAATAGGAATGTATCTGAATATATCTTCTAATAAAGCGTCTAACTGCTCAGGGGATATAGTGTTAACCAACTGAGCCTGCTTGGCAGCTAAAGCAGCCAAGAGACTGTGCGCAGAAACCATAAGACCCTCAGTTTCAACCCGGGCACGTGTTTTGTTATCAATCACTATATATTCATGGTTTGGCCTAGCTTTTATATATTCGTCTTCATAACCTATTGCAATAACTCTTCCTTCTTGCGCTAATTGTGCTGGTATTACCGCCTCAACAAAATCGAAGGCATCTATTACCTCCATAAGACCCTCTCTGCTTTTTTCAGGAAGTGATTCAACATCAATTATGCGAATAGGAATTTCGCCTTCTTCAGCCTCTATTCTGCGGAGAACCGCCAAGAGTTCAAGCTGGGAATCCCTATCCTTGAAGAAATGCGCATAGGTGCTATACACATCCTGGTCCTCTTTTTCCCTGCCCAGGTTGGCTCCACACAGGTTGGCCAGGTGTAGGAATGGATAATTGCTCTGGCTTACTGAGCCTTCTATGCCTAGCAAGGCACGAAGGTAAGGATTAACTCTTTTCAATTTTCCAGCGATAAAAGCAATATTCTCTTCTGGTCCTATTGATTGAATCAGGCCTGCGGGTCCAATAGACTCGTCTGTAGCGAGGGATATCTCCCTACCATCTGCATGGGAAATCACATATACAGGTTTTTCCAAATCACTCTCATGAACAAGGACCCTTGTATCTCTTGGACCTTTTCTCCCTTTCCACATGTCTTCATACTCTCTTGATCCAAGAGGAGGAATGCGAGGAGCTGGAGTTCCGCGAGGAGACACGCGGGCAAGCATGGTTTCGCCTCGGGTTTCACGCAATTGCACTATGAGTTCCTGTGCAGTGGTTGATGGATTTCTAACCAATGCAGTCGCGACAAGCTTCGGTGTTATAGGCGAGGTCCTACCATCGTAGTAATCGTCTCCAACGCTAGATTGCGGTTCTTGTGCTGTTTCTTGTCGTGCTATGTCTTGTCGCAAATCTTCTACGCTTTTCTCAACGGCTTTCTCAAACGAAGCCCCTGGATTTTCTACATCTTCTTGGTCTATAAGCCTAGCGATTACTTGGTCTCTACTTATACCGGCTTCGTGAAGCATTCCTCCCTGCGCCATCATTTCTTCGGCCTGGCTGTATGAGTGTGCTAACGAGGCTGCGGCGCGGTCTGGTGTAACATGTCTTATGTAGGCAAGGCGCGACAATTCCGGATTAACAGGCTGTTCTACCATATTTGCAATTACCTGCTCCTCTACACCTAAACCGTCAAGCAGATCTTTATGTTTAAGTCCTATGCGCAATAGGGTATCAAACACCTGCTGATCGTCCACTCTCTCCCCGAAGTCACCAAGCTGCTTCCTGGCGGCCTCTATCGCAACATAAGCATCTATTATATGATCTGATATACTAAAGTCTGCTGGGTTTGGACTTTCTTTGCTTCTAAGCAGCAAGGCTAATGCCAGAGGTGGCCGGATATCCAGAGATGAAGCGGGCAGGGGAAGATTGTCTCCGATTGCGTCAAGCCTTTCTGCTCTGTTCTTGTCAAGCTTTTCTGCTATGCCCGCATTAAGCGATGTCACAGTATTTGATGCCTCAGTTATCAACAAATTTCTTGTGTTACTAAAATCGTGTTGCTTTATTAATTGTGCGGTTATCGTTTCCCGTGGTATATCTACCTCGAATGCATCATTGAGCTCCGCAGCCATCTCCCCGGCTATTCGGCTAATGTCCTGTAACGTCTTGAGTGCGGTACCTGGCTGAATTATTAGTAAAAACCTGGCAAGCTCGCGGCCTTGCAGGACTTCTTCGAGTTCTTTTACGGCTTCTTGATCCAGAAAACTTTCTACTCGCTCCTCAAGGGTTGCT
>CAYVIU010000002.1:0-36315 GCA_964451625.1 uncultured Planctomycetia bacterium
TGCTGCTTGGGAATGGGGTGCGTACTTAGGTGATGCATTAGAGCAGGAACTCACAAACTTGTTCGATCGCGCTATATCTTTATCCGATGGTTTAGTAGATTATATACACACACGTTTAACAATTGTAAGAAAAGAAATGCACGATAACATGAATAAGAAACTCACCGACGCAGAACTTAAAGCTGTGCTGCAAAGATTCAGTGACGAAGGGGAAATAGTAGAGGGTATAATTGCGGGAAACCCGGAAATTATCACGGCCGAGCTGATTAAAGCAACAGCTGCTGAAGAGCCACCTTTAATTATTGCGGAATTAGGGCACCTGCTGGCAAAAACCTCGCCCACAGCCCAGAACCCAAAACCCGAGGCAGGCCGCAGTTCGCCGACCGAAGGCGAAACTGATGACGAAGCTGATATAGAAGAATTGAGGCAGAAGGCCATTGACGAACTAACAGCTCTTGTAAATACATATTCAGAACTTGAAGCTACTCTCTCTGTACTTTCGGAATATACTCTGGGGCCTTCAGCCGAACAGACTGACGGTTTCGTTATGTTTGATCGCAGCAGTGAACCCATTGTCACATTAATAAAAATCTTGCCACAGGCCAAAAAATGGACACGAATTGTTGCGTGTTTAATTACATTTCTAGATTATGACAAGATTCATCAAACTGGTAACAAGGGACGATTACTAACCTTAATTGAGATATTAGAATCCCAAACCGCGAAGGGGGAAAGCTATGTAGACTCAATTAGCGCTTTAGACGCTGCTATACAGAGAGCAATTAAAGCAAAAGATGACGAAGCCTCCACCTCCCCCGCAACAGAGGCGGAGTGGGTTGTTGAGAATGTGATTACCAAAAGGCAGGAACTTGCCCGATCCGTCGCAGTGCCGATACACATGAAGCCAGGGGAGGTCAACATCGAAGAACTCATCCAGAAATGCGCCGTTAATCTGCTCTATGAGATTTTCTTGACCGAAGGTGAAGCCCGGATGAGTGAGAGACTAACCGCGTTAAAAACAATGCCTGCCAATAGTGGCAAAGTGCTCGTTAACGACAAGGGTTATAGATTAGATGAAATGGCAAGAAAGATAATAAAAACGGCTCAAGAAAAAACAGAAGGTCATGCTTCAGACATTATATTTGAATTTTTCGATAGGCAGGAAGCCGAGCTTTTGGAGCAAATAAGAGCCGGCTATATGGAGCAAGTAGAAATTACAAATGGCCAAATACGTCCCGGACTATGGAGAAGGTATGACGAAATCTTTAACCGTGTAGCAAGTCAGCTAAAAACTGATTTTATAGAAGCAAGTTCGCTTAATCATCAACCGCTTACACCTCAATCAATAATCGCGGTTAAAGGAGATTTTATGACATTAGAAGAGGAGCTTATGGCTTTATTAGATCGCGTTATCTCATTATCCGATGAAATAGTGGATTATGTGCATAGGCATTTAACAGTTGCAAGAGAAGAATTACAGGAGAACATGAATAAGAGGCTCAGCAAATCAAAACTTGAAGCCCTACTGCAACGATTTAGTGATGAAGAGAGAAGGATAGAAGGCATAGTCTCTGGAGATCCAGAAATTCTCACCGCCGAAATAGCAAAGGCAACAGCTGCCGAAGAGCCACCTTTAATTATTGCGGAATTAGGGCACCTACTGGCAAAAACCTCACCCACAACAGGAGCAATTCTTCCTATGGAAAAAGGATTTGAAGGTATGAGAAAGGTAATAGCCTTAAAGCTAGATGAGTTAAGGCGTGGGGAGAGAGACAAACCCGTACTGATTGTTATATGCGGCAAATCAGGCACTTTAAAGAGCACTACAAGCAAATATATAGAATTATTACGTTTTGGCTTAGGTCCTGACGAGGTAAAAGTTTTTGAGCATGATGAGCAGAGAAGCATGATTTATTATGATTATAAAACATCAAGGCAAAACTTCCCAAATCTAAAACTTGTGATTGTAGAGGGGTATAACACAATCCCTGGCTGGTCAAATGCCCATAACCCGGATTTAGTGGTAGAGTTTATATCTGATGATGACGTAAAGCTGGAGAGAATAAAAGGACGGGGATGGCCAGAAGAACGCACCAGAAGATTAGCCGAGGCACCGAAAATTGAGTATGACAAAATAAGTTTAGTAATCGATACCAGCAATCTCGATGAATTTCTCCAGAAAGCAAAAACATTTTTTGGCCATCTAGAGAACGCTAATCGTGCCAAATCCTCAGAGTCCGAAGAAAACTCCACTTCCCCCGCAACAGAAGCAATTCTGCCTTCCCCAACACAAATGACCAACTTCGTAGGCGAAGAAGTCAGAGAGTGCCACAAATCCTTCACCGGGGCGTAAAAGGCATTGTTGCAGAGCCTAAAATGTGATATACTAACTATAAATAGGGAAGATAAGAGATGAACTTTAACCTGATATTAAAGTATCTACTTGAGCTGTTCAACAAGAACAACATTCCATACGCGCTTATCGGCGGCCTGGCCATGGATATGCATGGTGTTATAAGGACTACGCAGGATGTTGATTTCCTGGTTCCCTTGGAAGATATAGAAAAAATAGAAGAATATTTATTAAGCCGCGGCTATAAAAAATTATTAAGAAATAATAATGTCGCCAATTATGCCTCTGATAATTTTGAATTAGGGAGAGTAGACTTTCTTCTTGCGCACAGAAAGTACGCAAAAGAGATGCTTAAAGATGCAGTATCTTTTGAATTGAAATCAAGCCCTTATAAATTGAAGGTGGCCCGATTGGAAGATTTGATAGGTCTTAAGGTGCAGGCCCATTTTAACAGCAAAGAGAGAAAAACCGACGACATCAAAGATATAGAGAACATAATTAAGCAGTTCGGGCCTAAGCTTAATTATGACAAAGTTAAAGAATATTTTTCTGTTTTTAATGCCCAGGATCTGTTGGATAAGCTATGGAGAAGATAGATGCTCAGTGAACAGGATAAGAAAGAAATGCTGGAAGATGCCCTCAGTGAAGACAGGCGAAAGGCATTTGAAGAAGCCGATAGGAGAGCAGAAGTCTTTACTAAAAAATATCAGGCCTCTATGACCGCTGACAAGGCCATTAAATTTCTGATGGATACCCAGGAGCTTATAGGGCCATTTCCCATTTCAAAGATCGTATCTAACTCCTCACAGAACTTCAAGCTGTAAAAAACCTTCCCTATTGACATTTGCCCATAATTATGATATTAATGATAAATTGCTTATGAGTAAAGAGAATCTTAGTAATATCATTAAAAGGATAAAGAAGGCTGCAAAGACCGCCCAGAGGGACCCTGAGGAGATAAGGCTTGTCTGCGTCACAAAGGGCATAGATCCGTTCAGGGTGAACGAGGCTGTGATCGGCGGCATTACAGACATTGGCGAGAACCGTGTCCAGGAAGCGCTCACTAAAAAACCCCAGGTGATGCCGGGTGTAAAGTGGCACCTTATCGGGCATCTCCAGACCAACAAGGTAAAAGACGCGCTCACGCTTTTTAACCTTATCCATTCTGTTGATAGTGTAAAGCTGGCCAACAAAATCGATAAAGAGGCAAAGCTTCTCAATAAAACCATAGACATACTCATACAGGTCAATATTTCAGGCGAAGAATCAAAGTTCGGAGTTAAGCCTGAAGAGCTGGAAATGCTTCTCAATGAAGCCTCAAAGCTTGAAAATATAAAGGTCTCGGGTTTAATGACAATAACTCCGTTATCCGATGATCCTGAGACAGTGCGGCCGCATCTTAAAAAATTAAAAGAGCTTTTCGATAACATAAAAAATAACATGAACCTTCCAAATGTTGAGATGAAATACCTCTCCATGGGCATGAGCCAGGACTTTGAGGTAGCCATCGAAGAGGGTGCGAATATTTTAAGAATCGGAACCGCGATTTTCGGAGGAAAATAATATGGCCAGAAAAATAGGCATAATAGGGTGCGGGAATATGGGAGAAGCGATATTGAGGGGAATAATCTCTAAGAAAATCGCGTCCCGGAGGGATATCTTTGTCTCTGACCTGAACTCCGCAAAGCTTAACTGTATAAAAAAGATACATAAGGTGAATGTGACATTCAATAACTCCATGGTGACTGAGCGCTCTGATATAGTTATCCTTGCAGTGAAGCCCCAGAAGATGAACGAGGTACTAAGTGCGATTTCCGAGGAGCTGGATACGAAAAAGCTTGTTATATCCGTAGCCGCAGGCATTACCACGAAAAAAATAAAAAAGCTCCTTGCAAAAGGCACGCCTGTGGCCAGGGTTATGCCGAACATGCCTGCGTTGATAGGAAAGGGTGTAAGTGCAGTATGCCTTAGTGGTGTTTCATCTAAATACAGAAAAGACATTCTTAATATCTTCTCCTCTATAGGAAAGGTTGTCCAGGTAAAGGAAAAGGATTTCGATGCTGTAACCGCCATCAGCGGAAGCGGCCCTGCGTACTTTTTCTATCTGGTTGAGGTGTTGGTAAAGACAGCTATTTCATTAGGGTTAAAAAAAGACGTGGCCATAGACCTTGCCATGCGCACAGCACTCGGTTCGGTTGAGCTTCTGGCAAAGTCCGGGCTTGATCCTGTTACATTAAGGAAGAAGGTCACCTCAAAAGGCGGGACGACTGAGGCGGCATTCAAACTGTTCAAAAAGAAAAAATTGGAAGAGATTTTGAAGACAGGTATTAAAAAGGCAAAGAAGCGTTCCAAAGAATTAAGCGGAGGTTAATATGTTTGTATTGAGCCAGCTATTTTCAAGCCTTGCACTTTTGACGAGCATGCTTTTTAACGTGATTTACTTCCTTCTTGTTATAAGGATAATCCTTTCATGGTTCGGGGTGAATCCGTACAATGAGCTTGTCCAGATACTTTTCAGGATCACTGATCCGATACTGGCACCTTTCAGAAGGCTGCCCCTGCGAATAGGGATGATAGATTTCTCACCGATCGTGGCATTTCTGGTGATAGCGTTTTTAAGGAACTTCATAGTAGGGGTCCTTACACAGTTGGCGCACAGATTCGGATAAAAGGAGAACACATGGGAAAGATAGGGATTATAGGCGGAAGTGGATTATATAATATAGAAGGTATAAAGGTTATAAAGGCCGAAAAGATAAAAACACCTTTTGGCGAACCGTCAGATGAGTTTATCATAGGCGAGCTTGAGGGGAAAGAAGTTGTATTTTTACCAAGGCATGGAAAGGGCCACAGGATACTCCCAACAGAACTGAACTACAGGGCCAATATCTACGGCATGAAAAAACTCGGCGTGGAGCGCATCATCTCAGTTACGGCTGTCGGAAGCCTTAAGAAGGAATTGAAGCCCCTTGATATGGTGACAGTGAACCAGTTTGTGGACAGGACCAACCAGGCGCGGAAGACCACATTCTTCGGTGAAGGGGCAGTGGCGCACATTGCGTTTTCACATCCTGTATGCGGCGATGTTTCAGATCTTCTTTACAAAACCGGAAAAGATTTAAGTCTCACGATGCACAAAGGCGGCACTTATGTAAACATGGAAGGCCCCGCGTTTTCAACTCTGGCTGAATCAAAACTTTTCAGGTCCTGGGGCATGGATGTAATAGGCATGACAAACATGCCTGAGGCAAGGCTTGCAAGAGAGGCGGAGATTTGCTATTCCACGCTTGCCATGGTTACAGATTATGACTGCTGGCACACCGAAGAGGGCATTGAGTCTGTGACAATAGAGCTCATCATACAGAATCTCATGAAGAATGTAGAGAACGCGAAGAAGTTATTGAAAAAAGTCATTCCGCTTATCCCGGAGGAAAGAAAATGCCCGTGCGCCACTGCACTCAAAGACGCAATCATCACAAGGCCTGAGGCAATCCCGGATAAGACAAAGAAAAAACTGGATATCATTATCTCAAAATACCTATGACAGATTACAAATCCACATTAAATCTGCCGAAGACCAATTTTTCAATGAAGGCAAACCTTCCCAACAAGGAGCCTATGCAGCTCTTAAAATGGAACGACGCCGGGATTTACGAACTTCTAAGAAAAAAATCCAAAGGCAGACCCAAATTCATCCTGCATGACGGCCCGCCATACGCGAACGGAAACATACACATGGGCCATGTCCTCAATAAGATCCTGAAAGACATTGTTGTAAAATTCAATTCCATGAAAGGCAATGACGCCCCGTATGTCCCGGGCTGGGACTGCCACGGCCTGCCTGTAGAGCACCAACTCTTCAAAGAACTCAAGATGACAAAGTCCGACATAGACCAGGTCGCCTTCAGGAACAAGGCCTATAAATACGCGATGAAATATGTGAAGATACAGCGCGATGAGTTTAAGAGACTGGGCATCTTCGGCGATTGGGAGAACCCGTACCTTACACTGGATACAAAATATGAAGCAGGCATAATGCGCTCATTCGCTGCATTGGTCAAAAAGGGATTCGTATATAAAGGGCTTAAACCTGTAAACTGGTGCGCAACCTGCGAGACTGCCCTGGCCGAGGCAGAAGTGGAATATGCAAACCATAATTCCCATTCGGTGTTTGTAAGGTTTAAATTGGTCAGTGAAGACGCATATTTTGTTATCTGGACAACCACACCCTGGACGCTTCTGGCAAATGTCGCGATAGCGGTTCACCCTACATTGGATTACGTGCTTGTAAGCACCAGATACGGAAAGCTCTATCTCATGAAAGACCGGCTCGACGCTGTAATGAATGCAGTCGGAGAGAATGAATTTAAGGTTATAAAGACCATAAAAGGAAAAACACTCGAAGGCCTCCAGGCAAAACACCCGTTCATAGAGAGAATCTCAAAAATCGTTTTGGCTGATTATATAACAACGGAAGAAGGCACAGGCTGTGTGCATATTGCGCCGGGCCACGGAGAGGCAGACTATATAACAGGAAAAAAATATAAGCTCCCCACCATTATGCCCATAGATTCGAAAGGTAAAGTCGATGATTCGGTGCCTGAGTTTAAGGGATTAGGGATAAAAGAGGCGAGCTTGAGCATTATTGAAAAATTAAAAGCATCAAAAGGCCTTTTGGCCTCCGGGGAAATCACACATTCGTATCCGCACTGCTGGAGATGCAAGAATCCCATCATATTCAGGGCAACCGAACAGTATTTCATGGGGGTTGATATCAACAATCTCCGCGGGAAAATGCTCTCCCTCATAAAAAAGGTAAAATGGATCCCTGCCGGAGGCATAGAGAGAATCTCCAGCATGGTGAAGCTGAGGCCTGACTGGTGCCTTTCAAGACAAAGATACTGGGGGGTGCCGATCCCGGCCTTTTACTGCGTCAAATGCAAAGAACTTCTCCTGGATGCAAAGGTTATTGAGCATGTCGCCGGCATTGTAGAGAAAGAAGGCTCTAATGCATACTTTATTAAGGATACAAAAGAACTTATCCCGTCCGGCACAAAATGCAAAAAGTGTAAAACAGGCGAGTTTATCAAAGAAAAGGATATAGTGGATGTGTGGTTTGAGTCAGGCGTGAGCCATCAGGCCGTCCTCAAGCCTGAAAAATTATATCCGGCGGATTTATACCTCGAAGGTTCTGACCAGCACCGCGGATGGTTCCAGACAGCCTTGATTACAGGGGCGGCCATAGACGGCATTGCGCCGTACAAAACTGTCCTCACGCACGGCTTTGTAGTGGATGGCACAGGCAAGAAGATGTCCAAGTCTTTGGGGAATGTAATCTCGCCGCAGGATGTGATGAAGACACACGGCGCGGATATCCTGAGGCTCTGGGTGGCATCCAGCGATTATTCCACGGACGTAAGGCTCTCGGATGAGATATTAAAAAGGCTCTCTGACAGCTACAGGAAGATCCGCAACACATTAAGGTATCTATTGAGCAATCTTTATGATTATGATGCGAGCAAAAAACTGGATTATAAAAAACTCCTTGAAGTGGACCGCTGGGCCCTTGCCAGGACAAAAGGACTCCTTGATAAAGTGAATGATGCCTACGCAACGTATAATTTTCATGTTGTATACCGTTCCATATATGAATTCTCCACGGTGTTTTTATCAAGCATATACCTTGATGTCCTGAAAGACAGGATGTACACGTTCGGCGTCGATTCAACAGAACGCCGGAGCGGCCAGACAGCCATGTATGAGATCGCATCGGCCCTCATAAGGATGCTTGAGCCGCTTATCCCATTTACGGCAGAAGAGGCATGGCAGAGCCTCACCAAAAAAGATGAAAGCGTGCATCTGGCAAACTGGCCGGAACTTGGCGGAATCAAGCCGGACAAAACAGTAGAGGAAAAGTACACCCGGATACTCGCATTAAGAGAAAAACTTCTCATACTCCTTGAGGCAGAGAGGATTGCAAAGCGCATAGGAAGCCCGCTTCAGGCAAAGGTTGTTTTATCATTTAAACTCAACAAAGATTATAAGTTCTACAAACTTCATGAAAAAGAGCTTCCGACCATGTTTATTGTCTCACAGGTCGAAGTCGCTGAAGATACAAATCAAAAAGAAGATATAAAAATAGATATAAAAACAGCGGGCGGGGCAAAGTGCCAGCGCTGCTGGAATTACAGTGAAACAGTGGGAAAAAATAACAAACACCCAGGCTTATGCACCAGATGCCTGGGCGCGTTGAACTAAAGGGGGACAATCTTGAAAATGAATAAAGCCGAACTCACGAAGTATAAAACCGCACTCCTCGAACTCAGGGAAAAGGCCGCGGGCGAGGTCAACCATATAGAAAACGATACATTGAAAAAATCACAGCGTGATGCCTCAGGAGACCTCTCAGGCTACTCGCTTCATATGGCTGATATGGCCACCGACAACTATGACCGGGATTTTTCCTTAGGCCTGGCCGCATCAGGCAGGGAGGCAGTCCTTTTAATAGATGAAGCCCTCAAGAGGGTGAAAGATAAAAGCTTCGGAGCATGCCTCGGCTGCGGTAAAAATATAAAAAAGACCCGTCTGAAAGCCATTCCTTATGCCCAGTACTGCATAAAGTGTCAGTCTAAAGAAGAAAAGAGACAAAAAACCTAATATGGCGCTTCTTTTTATTTCAGGGTTAGTGCTGGCGGTAGACCAGCTGCTTAAATCAAAGATAAGTTCGCTCCTTTTCCCGGGCGAATCATACCCGGTTATAAAGAAGTTTCTGTACATAACGGTTGTCCACAACAAGGGCGCGGCATTCGGCCTGTTTAAAAGGGGCACCAATGCATTTGTGTTTATAACTACGGCCGCCATCCTTTTCATCGTTTATTATCTCCCGAGACTGAAAAAAGAGGCAATCTTCGGCAGGCTCGGCCTCGCATTTATACTGGGCGGTGCGGTGAGCAACCTTATAGACAGGGTGAGGCTCGGCTACGTTGTGGATTACCTGGATCTCAGGTTCTGGCCAGTGTTCAATATAGCCGATGCTGCAATAACAGTAGGCGCAGTCCTCTTCACAATCGAACTCTTACGAAACAAATAACCAAAATATATCGAAGCTAAGCTTCGATACAAAAAATGCATCCGATACTGTTTAAAATAGGGCCTGTTACCCTTTACAGCTACGGGGCGATGGTGGCCGCGGCTTTTTTAATCGGCACACTCCTGGCCATGAAGGAATTAAAGAAAGACCCTGTAGTGAAGCCGAACGAATTAATCGACCTCGTCCTCTACGGCCTTATCTCCGGCATTATAGGGGCGAGGCTCCTCCATGTATTGCTGAACCTTGAATTTTATATAGAGGCCCCCGTCCAGATATTTTTTATTCAAAGGGGAGGGCTTGCATTCCACGGGGGAATACTCTTTGCGATACTAGCGGCATTCCGGTATCTGGCAAGAAGAAAGATCTCTTTCTGGAAAGTTGCGGACTTTATGTGTAGCTATGTGGCACTGGCCCATGGCATAGGAAGAATAGGGTGCTTCTTAAACGGGTGCTGTTACGGCAAATGGGGCAATCCCACACAGATTTATTCTGCAGTGGGACTTTTTACGATATTTCTTATTTTGAGGCCGTTGTACAGGACAAAACACTTTGAAGGCCAGATATTCCTGGCCTATCTCATGATCTATTCGGCATTCAGGTTTCTTATGGATTTTATGCGGGCGGATCTCGAGCCGGTATTCGGGAGCCTTACATCCTCGCACTTAATTAGCATAGCTGTTTTTGTAACGGCAATCTGGATTTATGGAAAAAATAAAATTAGAGGTTGAGGGTGCAGCCGGGCGCCTGGATATATATCTGGCCAAAAAGCTTTCAAAAAAATTATCGCGCTCTTTTATTCAAAAACTTATTGACGGCGGAAACGTATTGCTGAACGGCAAGGCCGTTAAACGCAATTACAAAGTTATCTCCGGCGATAAGATTGATATAACCGTCCCTGACCCTGTTGAAACAAAAACATCCGCGCAGAATATCCCGCTCAATATCGTGTATGAAGACGGTGACGTCATTATTGTAAACAAGCCCGCGGGCATGGTCGTGCACCCCGCAGCGGGAAATTTCACAGGCACGCTTGTAAATGCACTGCTCCATCACACAAAGGATTTATCGGGCATAGGCGGCGTCATGCGCCCGGGCATTGTGCACAGGATTGATAAAGAAACCTCCGGGCTTTTAATCGTCGCCAAAAATGACACCGCTCACAAAAACCTGGCAGGGCAGTTCAAGGCCCA
Organism: uncultured Planctomycetia bacterium; assembly: GCA_964451625.1. Classification (GTDB taxonomy): domain Bacteria; phylum Omnitrophota; class Gorgyraeia; order JABMRJ01; family CAYVIU01; genus CAYVIU01. Next base: position 10,634 of record CAYVIU010000002.1, read on the forward strand.
CACAGTAAAAAGGAAATACATCGCTGTTGTAAGGGGCGTTGTGCAGCTTAACCAGGGCACCATTGAGGCCCCCATCGGCAGGCACCCCAGGGACAGACAGAAGATGGCGGTGGTTTTTACAAGGTCAAGGCCCGCTGTCACGCATTACACCGTTATAAAACGCCTCAAGGATTACACTGTACTTGAGCTTTCTCTTGAGACAGGCAGGACGCACCAGATAAGGGCGCATATGAGCTATTTCGGCCATCCGCTCGTAGGCGACGGCACCTATGGAAAGAGGCACGGCTTCGAAAGGCAGGCGCTTCACGCAAAGATACTCGGCTTCGAGCATCCCGTTCTCAAAAAGTACATGGAGTTTGACTCAAAACTGCCCGAGGACATGGAGAATCTCATCCAAAGGCTCGAGAAAAACAAGAAATAATTTTGCTTTATACTAAAGTTATGGTATAATTATATAAATAATCCCGGAGATAATATGCCCAATAGCCTGAGGTTGGGGATCGGCCTTTTAATACTGGCAAGCGTGTTTTTCCTATGCGTATCCCTGGCATTGTTTGTTATGCACGGAAGCGAAAAGGAAAAAAGGGTCTCCCTGGAAGAGCGCCTGGACAGCGTCCTGGCAGCAAACAAAGAGCTCGAAAAAGACCTTGATGAAATCACCCTTATGAATAAAGGCCTTGAGTCTAAACTCTCAAGTTCCCGCCAGCAGTTAAAGAGCCTTTCAGAAAGCCATTCCAAAGAAAAAGAATCCCGGCAGCTTCTCATGAGCGACCTTGAAAGGGAAAAGGAATCAGTCCAGCGCCTCATGAATGAAATCACGAGCGAGAAAGAGGGGAAGGAAGGCCTTGTTGAAAAACTTGCGCAGGCCGAGGGCGATTATGAAAGGCTGAAAAACCAGCTGGCAATGATCATGAAGGCAAAAGAAACCCTCGAGAGAAAAGTAAAAGAGATTATTTCCAAAAAGGGCGTGGAGCTTGACAGGATAGTTGTCCAGCAGGGCGCGCCTTCAGAATTTGCCCCCGAAGAAATTTCATCCATGCGGGAAGGTTCCGGATTTTTTGAAGAAGAATCTTTTGAAGACACGGGTGCTGACGGATTCCAGGGCGGGGAAGTACTCATTGTAAATAAAAAATTCGGCTTTGCCATAGTCAATATGGGCAAGTACGACGGCCTTGGCCTGGGCGATCTCCTCGGGGTCTACAGAAAAGATAAGTTTTTGGCCGAGGCCCAGGTGGAAAAATTGTACGATAGGATGTCCGCCGCCACACTCCTGCCTCAATATAAAAAGATAACCCTGAAACCGGGCGACCAGGTCAGTGTTTCAAGATGAAGATAACCCCAGCCAGATGTATTGCCGGCACCATTTCCATTCCGGGTGATAAATCCATTTCACACCGCGCTGTAATGCTCGGCTCCCTTGCCGAGGGCGAAACACAAATAAAAAATTTCCTTACCGCAGAAGACTGCCTTTATACACTAAAGGCGTTTCAGGCGCTCGGGGTTGATGCAGCGCTTTCCGGGACAGATATTTCTATTAAAGGAAGGGGGCTCTCTTCTCTCAAGGCCCCGAAGAAAGAAATCTATCTCGGCAACTCCGGGACAGGCATGCGCCTTATCTCAGGGATCCTTTCGGCCCAGGGTTTTGAAAGCACCCTGACAGGCGATGAATCGCTTTCAAAAAGGCCCATGGATAGAATCATTATTCCTTTAAAGCTCATGGGCGCGGCCATAGACGCAAGAAATAATAAATTCCCCCCGCTTAAAATAAAGGGAGGGAACTTAAAGCCCATTACGTATAAAAGCCCCGTTGCCAGTGCACAGGTGAAGTCGGCAGTGTTGCTTGCAGGGCTTTTTACAAAAGGCAGGACCACTGTCATAGAGCCGGCAAAATCCCGCGACCATACCGAGAAAATGCTCAAGCTTCTCGGGGCCGATATAAAGGTAAACGGGCTCAAGGTCTCTTTAAGCGGCCCGGCCACCCTTAAAGGAAGTCAGATAGAAATCCCGGGCGATCCGTCAAGCGCGGCATTCTTTGTGGTTGCGGCAAGCCTTTTAAAAGGGTCAGATATCAATATTGTAAATGTGCTGCATAATCCGACGCGCATTGCCTTTATCGAAACCCTTAAAAAGATGAATGCCTCTCTTGCAATAAAAAATATCAGAACTGTAAGCGGCGAAGAAGTCTGTGACATTGCTGTTAAATCATCAACTCTTAAGGGTGTAAATATTGAAAAAGGGTCAATCCCCAAGCTGATAGACGAATTACCTGTATTGATGGTGGCTGCATCATTCGCGAAAGGCCGGACCAGTATTAAAGGCGCAGGGGAGCTGCGCGTTAAGGAGACAGACAGGATAAATTCCATTACCGCGAATCTAAAGAAGATGGGTGCGGATATAGAGGTAATAGAGAGTAATATAACTATAGAGGGTAAGGCGTCACTCAAGGGGGCGGATTTCAAAAGCTTTGGCGACCACCGCACAGCAATGTCAATGGCCACAGCCGGCTTGGCTGCCGCAGGTGAATCCACCATAGATGATACGGACTGCATAAACACCTCTTTCCCGGGATTCCTTGAAATGCTGGATAAAGTAAGGAATTTCGACCGCGTAGGTTAAGTGAATCTAACTCCACCAAACCTACGCGGTCGAAATTCTAATCACTAAAAAATAGTTGACACATAATTACAGTTTTGTTATAATCCAACTATATCCTAAGTAATAATATAAAGGTTATATGTCCACTATAATATCCACAATTAAAAATGTAACTTCCGGCTTTTCAAAACTCTTCAATACCGTCCTGGGACTTTTTTCCAATGACATGGGCATAGACTTAGGCACTGCCACTACCCTTGTTTACATAAAGGGCCAGGGGGTCGTTCTCTGCGAGCCATCGGTGGTCGCGATTGAAAAAGGCTCATCAAATGTGCTTGCGGTAGGAGAAGAGGCAAAGAGGATGCTGGGCAGGACGCCCGGCAACATAGTTGCCATAAGGCCCATGAAAGACGGGGTAATTGCCGATTTCGAAATCACCGAAAGCATGCTCCGTTATTTTATCAAGAAGGTCCACAACTCCCGCCGCCTGGTAAGGCCGCGCATGGTGATCGCCATTCCATCAGGCATAACAGAGGTGGAGAAGAGGGCGGTCAAGGATTCAGCGCTTCATGCCGGCGCAAGAGAAGTCTTCATGATAGAGGAACCCATAGCCGCTGCAATAGGCGTGGGGCTTCCCATTGAAGAGCCCGCAGGAAACATGATTATTGATATAGGCGGCGGCACCACTGAAATCGCCGTTATATCTTTGGCAGGCGTTGTATTTTCCAAGTCCATCAGGATCGGCGGCGATGAGATGGACGATGCAATTATAAATTATCTCAGAAAGACATACAATCTCATGATCGGCGAAAGGACTGCCGAGGAGATAAAGATCAAGATAGGCTCGGCTTATCCCCTGGAACAGGAACTCACCATGGAAGTCAGGGGCCGCGACCTTGTGGCAGGGCTTCCGAAGATGCTGAACATCACAAGCGAAGAAATAAGAGAGGCCATGGGCGAACCAGTAAGCCAGATCATAGAAAGCGTACGCATTACCCTTGAAAGGACCCCGCCGGAATTATCAGCCGACCTCATTGAAAGAGGCATTGTTATAGCCGGAGGCGCATCGCTCTTGAGAGGCCTCGATAAACTCATACAGGAAGAAACAGGCCTCCCGGTTCACGTGACAGAAGATCCGTTAACAGCAGTTGCACTCGGTACGGGCAAGGTCTTAAGCGAAATCCGCTACCTCAAAAAGGTAACCCTTTCCCACAGACTGGAGTCTTGAGATTTTCAAAGCTAACCGCCACACTCCTTGCAGTTCTTATACTTCTATTACTTGTACAAAGAAGCGCAAGTAATATAAGGGCAAGGGTCTTGGACAGGGCCGCCTCCTCAATAAAGGCAGCCGATAAAATCACCAAAAAACTTCCCCCTCTGAAAAAATCCCAGCAAACCCAGAATCAAAGATTGCAGACAAAGGTAAAAATACTTGAGGCAAGGCTTGCCCAGCTTCAGGAGCTCTCCCGTGAAAACACAAGGCTGAGAGAACTGGTCGGCTTCCGTAAAAAGATTTCATACAAGACCATCCCCGCCAAGGTAATGGGCAGGGACCCGTCCAATTGGAATAATATTGTATTTATAGACAAGGGCGCCTCCTCCGGAATGAATATTGATACCGGTGTTACAAGCGCGAAGGGGCTCGTGGGGAGGGTCATCGAAGCAGGTGAGGCGGCCTCAAAGGTCATGCTTATAGAAGATCCCGATTCAAGGATCGCCGCAAGGGTCCAGAGGACGAGGGCCTCAGGCCTTGTCGCAGGGACACTGAGCCACAGGTGCAGGATGATTTACATATCCCCCGATGCGGACGTGAAGATAGGGGACATGGTTGTGACCGCAGGGACGAGCAGTACGTTTCCCGAGGGCCTTTTGATAGGAAAGATCACGGATATTTTCGAGGATAAGGGAGGTTTGTACCTGTCTGCGATCATCAAGCCTGCGGCAGACCTGGAAAGGCTGGAAGAGGTATTGTGCATAAAATAACGCGCCCGCGGCTGTATCTGGGGATTTTTTTTATTGCGCTGCTGGAGATTGTATTTTTTTCCGGGATAAAGCTCTTCGGCGTGCAGCCGGACATACTCCTTCTGGCTGTCATATTTTTCAGTTTGTTTTTTGACCGGGAGAATGCCCTTGAGGCAGGCCTCGCTGCCGGGATCATCAGGGACGTTCTGTCAATCGGGTTTTTCGGATCAAACGCAGTGCTCTTTTTTGCGCTCGCCTTTATTGCATCGCTTTTCCGCGATAAGATATACAAGGATTTTTTTCTGGCGCAGATTTGTTTTGTAGCGGCCCTGACAGCGCTTTTTTACCTGGGAGGATTCTTTTTTAAAAATGCCGCATCCAGTTTTGCCCTGAGCTTCCCCGAAGGCCTGCGCTGGGTTATTCTGCCCGCAGTATTGTACACCTCTATTATCTCGCCCCCGGCCTTCTTTTTACTGGATAAGATTTTTCATATAAGAAGAGTGTAGAAAATGAAAATAAAGATTTTAGGCACAATAATATTTATACTGTTCGTGTTTCTTGTTGCGGGCCTCTTTTATCTGCAGGTCATACGCGGGGGCCACTATCTTGAAGAGTCTTTGTCCAACCGCATACGCCTGGAAGTCCTCCAGGCCCCGCGGGGAAGGATACTGGACCGGAACGGCAGGCTCATTGTAGGGAACAGGATCTCTTTTGATATTGCCGTTATCCCCCAGGAGATCAGTGAGAAAAAGGAAAAGGTCTTTTCCGGCCTGGGTGCGGTCCTGGGCATCCCGGTTTCGGAAATAGAAAATACTTATAATAAAATCAAAACCAGCCCGCCCCGGCAATAGTCAAGCGCGACATAGGCAAGGAAAACGCCATCCGCCTGGAAGAAAAAAGGCTCAACCTGCCCGGTGTGGTGATCCAGACCAGCCCCCTGCGCAATTATGTTTACGACAGCACCGCCTGCCACGTTATAGGCTATCTCGGCCACATAAATAAGAAAGAGCTTACAAAGCTGCGCAACTACGGATACCAGAGAAGGGATCTCATCGGCCGCTCCGGAGTAGAAAAATATTATGACAATTACCTTAAGGGAAAAGACGGCGGCTCTCAACTGGAGGTCAACAACCGCGGCCGCCAGCTGAGGATGCTCGGCATAAAAGAGGCGGTTGCCGGAAAAGACATCAGCCTTACGATAGATATTGATTTACAGGTCTTCATAGAAGAAAGCATGGGCGGGCACAGGGGGGCGATAGTCGTTATGGATTCAACTAACGGCGAAATACTCGGCATGCTGAGCAGGCCCGGTTTTGACCCGGACATGTTTGTCTCCGGGGCAAGCCCCGGGGCAATAAGCTCCTTTTTCAAAAGGTCTGATTTTCCCTTGGTGAACCGCGCGATAAGCGGCAGATATCCTCCGGGATCTGTATTCAAGGTTGTAGTGGCGTCCGCTGCCCTGGATAAAGAAAAGATAAATACACGCACGCATCTCGGATGCAAGGGGAGTTATACATTAGGAAGAAGGGTGTTCAGGTGCTGGAAAAAAAAGGGCCACGGTTCCCAGAATATCAGAGAGGCCATAAAAAATTCATGCAACGTATTTTTCTATCAGATGGGCAGGATCGCGGGCGCCGATAACATTACAGAGTTTGCGAAAAAATTCGGTTTTGGAAAATCTACGGGCATTGACCTGCCGGGCGAGGTCTCAGGGCTTGTGCCCGGGAGGATGTGGAAGATGATGTCGATGAGGGAGAACTGGTATGAAGGCGACACCGTGAATTTTTCAATAGGCCAGGGATATCTCCTGGTCACGCCTCTGCAGATTGTAAGGATGATGGCGGCCTCGGGAAACGGCGGAAGGCTTATCCGGCCCCATGTTGTTAAAAGAATAGACGTGGTTGATGCCGCCTCACCTGATCCAAAACCAATCAGGATTTCGAAAGAGGCCCTCGAGATTGTAAAGGAAGGCCTGGATATGGTGGTGAACGCCGAGCGCGGCACGGGCCGAAAGGCACGCGTTAAAGGCCTTGACATCGGAGGCAAGACCGGCACTGCACAGGCAGGCAAAGACAAGACACACGCGTGGTTCTCAGGATTTTCTCCCGTGGATGACGCAAAGATGGCAGTGGTTGTTTTTCTGGAGCACGGGGGGAAGGGCGGCCTGAGTGCCAGTAAGATTGCCGGAGAGATATTCGGCAAGCTTCACGAGTTGGGATATTTATGAGAAATATATTACGTGATATAGACAGGCCATTGCTCATCGTGACGCTGGCCATATTTTTGATCGGGCTGGTCTCTATCTACAGCGCCACTCATGTATACGGCGGCTCGTTTAAAATATCCAATTTTGTCTTTAAGCAGATTATATGGATGCTCCTTTCCCTTGTAATATTTTTTGTTATCCTGAAGCTGGACTACCAGCGCCTCATAGACTGGGCCCACATAATCTATGCGGCCACCCTCGTCCTTCTCTTTCTCGTACTTATAATAGGCAGGACAAGGTTCGGCGCGCAGAGATGGTTCAGCATAGGAGGGCTTACACTCCAGCCGTCAGAGTTTGTGAAGATCGCATTCATACTTTCCCTGAGCGCATACCTCGGATACAAGGCAAGGTATTCGTATCGCATAAAAGACCTGGCCGCACCTTTCCTTATAATGGCCCCGGCATTTCTGATGATATTCATTCAGCCTGACCTGGGCACCGCACTCACACTTGTCCCGATACTCCTGGTAATGCTTTTTATAAGGGGTGTAAATCCAAAACACCTCTTAACCATTATAGCCGCAGGTATTTTAAGCATACCCGCCGCCTGGCCTTTTTTAAAAGAATACCAGCGCGACAGGCTCCTTGTTTTTATAAATCCAAACATTGACCCGCTCGGCGCAGGATACACGGTGATCCAGTCAAGGATAGCCATAGGCTCAGGCACGTTCTTCGGCAAGGGCTGGCTTGCCGGCACACAGAATCAGCTTAACTTCCTTCCCGAGCGCCATACAGATTTTATATTTTCAGTGATAGGGGAGGAGTGGGGGTTCGTAGGAAGCACGATCCTCGTGCTTCTATATGTAATACTTATTTACAGGGGCTTGAGGATAGCCTATAACACCACGGATTCTTACGGAAAACTCGCTGCCTGCGGCATAGTTTGCATGCTTGCGTTTCAGATTGTAGTCAATATGGGAATGGCAATGGGGTTCATGCCTGTTGTGGGGCTGCCCCTGCCTCTTTTAAGCTACGGCGGCTCCTCGCTTCTCATGGTCATGACCTCGATCGCAATACTCCTCAATATCGGCATGCGCCGCACGAGATTCTAATGACAGGGGTAAAGTGAGATATGGATAAGGTTGTTTTTGAAAAGATGTTGGGTGAAGTGCAGAAGCCGGGCCGGTATATAGGCAATGAATATAATTCCGTAAAAAAGGATTTATCCGGCGTAGACATAAAGTTTGCCCTGTGTTTTCCCGAGATGTATGAAATAGGGATGAGCCATCTCGGCTTCAAGCTTTTATACCACCTCTTAAACGAAAGAGCGGACATCGCATGTGAAAGGGCATTTGCCCCTGCCCCCGATTTTGAGGAACTTCTCAGAAAAAATAACCTGCCCCTCTTTTCCCTTGAATCAAAAAGGCCGTTGAAGGATTTTGACATTATCGGTTTTTCGCTTTCCTATGAAATGACATTTACAAATGTCCTGAACATGATGGACCTTGCCGGGATCTCTCTTTTTGCAAAAGAACGCGGCGAAGGGGACCCGCTTATAATAGGCGGAGGCGTGGCGGCGTTCAACCCTGAGCCAATCCATGAATTTTTTGATTTATTCGTCATAGGAGAATCAGAAGAAGTTATTTTTGAAATTATCGAAGAATACAAAAAGCACAAAAAGAAAACAAAAAAACGGGATTTGCTAAAGGCCCTCTCAAAAATAAAAGGTGTCTATGTCCCCAGTCTTTATAAAGCAGAGTACAACGCCGATGGGACGCTCGCGTCTTTAAAACCCACAAACAGCGCCGCCCCCGCCGTTATCGAAAAAAGGATGATAAATGACCTGGATAAATCTTTTTATCCGGAAAAACAGATTATCCCCTACATAAGGGTCGTTCACGACAGGGCCAGCCTCGAGATCATGCGCGGCTGTCCCAACAAATGCAGGTTCTGCCAGGCATGGGTGATATATCACCACAAAAGGGAACGCTCTCTGCCGAGGATAGTTGAGCTCTCCGGAAAGAGCCAGCGTCTTACAGGGTATGATGAAGTTTCTCTGCTCTCTCTTTCGTCGGGCGACCATTCCGAGATAAGCGGCATCATCGGCCGGCTGGCGGACGAGTTTAAAGCTAAAGGCGTTTGCATATCGCTTCCGTCTCTGAGGATCGAGGAGGCGGTGAGGGAGTTCCCCGAAGTTTTAAAAAAACTTGGGATTCGCGGCCTGACATTCGCGCCCGAGGCCGGCACGCCCCGCATGAGAAAGATAATAAACAAAAATATTGATATCGCGCACCTTGAAGAGACCGCCGGGCAGCTCTATAAATCCGGATGGAGGAGGGTGAAGCTGTATTTTATGATAGGCCTCCCCGGGGAAGGAGAAGAAGACCTCAAGGGCATCGTAAGGATTGTCCACAAACTAAAAGGCAACATCACCCTGTCGATCTCATCCTTTATGCCGAAGGCACACACACCTTTCCAGTGGAGGGCCATGGATTCTCCCGATGAACTTGAAAATAAGTTCCTTTTCATAAGAAATAAGATAAAATCGAGGAGGGTAAAGATAAGCTTCCATGACAAGCGCCTGGGTTCTCTTGAGGCAGTTTTCTCAAGGGGCGACAGGCGCCTTGCCGGGGTTATATACGAAGCATTCAAAAACGGCGCAAAGTTCGACAGCTGGAGCGAGCACTTTAAATTTGAGGCATGGCAGGATGCCTTCAAAAAGACACGCACAGACCCCGGCTTTTATATTTACCGGAAAAGGGGCTATGAAGAGATTCTGCCGTGGGCACACATAAAAACGGGCATCTCCACCGAATACCTTATTAAGGAATCCAGAGACGCGGACAACAGTATTTGACAATGACTTATATATAATGTATACTTTTCTAATGTATAGCATAAAATAATAATATATGTATCCTATAAGGCCGGGGTAAAGCGGCAGGAGGCATGAAATGATTAAGAAATTTATGAAAAAGAGGAGTCTGGTGCCCAAGGGCTTAAGATATAAACTCATGATAGCATTTTCTTTAATGAGCGTTATACCGCTTTTGATATGCATGTATCTTGTCAGCACCTTCATATTCCCGAATGTGGAAACCATGGGCCAGGTAAGCATCATAGTCCTTTTTACCATATCGATTGCGTTCCTCGGGCTGGTCCTGGCAAAGCGGCTGGTTGACCCTGTGGTGGATATGGCCATTGAGGCAAAGATCATAGCCGGCGGCGAATACGATCACACTATAAAGACAGACAAGGAAGACGAAATAGGCGAGCTCGGAAAATCCATAAACACAATAACGAAAGAAATAAAAGAGTACATGAGTGAGCTCCATTCCTACAGCGTGCGCACAAAAGACATAAATCTCGAGATCCAGAAAAAGATATTAGCGCTCTCGAACCTCCTCCAGATAGGCGACATGATTGCCGCCTCCGAAGACATTGAAAGTATCCTGAACCTTGTCGTTGACAAAACCGCTGAAATCTCAAAAGACGGCCTGGCCGCACTTTACCTTTTAAGAGAAGACCATGAGGATACCGATGAGCTGGAGCTTTACGCATTCCATGGCAACGGCAAGAATGATCTCAAATCCATGCGTTTCCGTCTCGGAAGAGGATATGTCGGCCGCGCCATAGGCGCAAAGATAGGCATAACCATTGATGCCTCCACCAAGATGACAAAAGAGCTCGAAAGCGTTAAACAGGATTTTCAGGTGGAGAACTGTTTGATCATGCCTGTTGTCGTGCGCAGAAAGGTGATGGGTTTTCTCTTTACGGGAAACAATGAGGAAAAATTCAGGTTTTTAAAAGATGACCTTGAGCTGACAAAGGTTCTGGCAAAACAGATCGGCATAGCCATAGAAAACGACCTCCTGACAAGAAAGGCCGAACAGCTCGCGTTTAAAGATGACCTCACAGGGCTCTATAACGAGAGTTTTATAAAGAGCCGCCTTGATGAAGAAATCCACCGGGCGATACTGTGCCAGAGGCCGTGCTCGTTTCTCCTGTTTAATATCGACAATTTCACGAAATACCGCGATGCCCACGGGGAAATGGCCACTGAAGAGCTGCTCAAAATGGTTGCGCGCATATTAAAGGAAAACGCCACCGAGCTGGGCAAGGTCTCCCGCCTCGGAGGGGATGAGTTCGCCATAGTACTGCCTGAAAAAAATAAAAAAGAGGCATACGACACTGCAGAGGACATACGGAAAAAAGTACAAAAATTTGCCGAAAAGTCAAAAGAGAAAAATCAGGGCCTCCTAACCGTAAGTGCAGGCGTGAGCGAGAACCCCATCGACGGGGCAACCGCGGAGGATTTGTTAAAAAAGGCCGTAGATGCCTTGAAGACTGCAAAAAAAGAAGGTAAAAACAGGGTTATAGCGTAAGCGAGAAAGGAGTTTTAGAATGAAAACCGATATAAAAACATTATTGAGGCTGGTAATAAAAGAAGGCGCATCCGACCTTCACCTTGCAGCGGGCAAGCCGCCGCAGATACGCGTTGATGAAAAGATACTCTCCACAAAATACGACAAACTTATGCCGGCCGATACAAAGGAACTGGCCTACAGCATACTGTCCAAAGAGCAGATTGCCAGGTTTGAGCAAACCAAAGAGCTCGACATGTCATTCGGCCTGGAAGGCCTGAGCCGTTTCCGTGTAAATGTATATTTCCAGCGGGGCTGCATAGGGGTGGCTGTCAGGGCAATACCTTTTAAGATAATGAGTTTTACAGAATGCGGCCTGCCCATTGATATAACAACGGACTTTTGCAAAAGGCCCAAAGGCCTGGTGCTTGTAACAGGGGCCACCGGCAGCGGAAAATCCACCTCACTCGCGTCAATGATAGACACGATAAACAAGGAAAGGGAGTGCCACATAATAACCGTTGAAGACCCGATAGAATTTGTCCACACGCACAAAAAGGCCATCGTAGAGCAGAGAGAACTGGGTGCGGACACACTTTCATTCGGCAACGCGCTTAAACATGTCCTGAGGCAGGACCCGGATGTCATATTGATAGGAGAGATGAGAGACCTTGAAACCATAGAGAGCGCGCTTATAATCGCCGAGACAGGCCACCTTGTATTTGCAACCCTTCACACATCTGACTGCGTCCAGACGATAAACAGGATCATAGATGTTTTCCCGGCGCACCAGCAGTCCCAGATACGCGTTCAGCTTTCGTTTGTCCTGCTCGGGGTGCTGTCACAGCAGTTGATTCCAAAGGCAAAAGGAAAGGGGAGGGTGCTGGCAACAGAGGTCATGGTGGCCAATGCCGCTGTCCGCAGCATGATAAGGGAACAAAAGGCGCACCAGATTTATTCAGTTATCCAGACAGGCCAGAAGGCCGGCATGAAGGCCATGAACCAGGCCCTTCACGAACTTTGCGTAAAGGGTGAGATAACGCGTGAAGATGCATTTGCAAGAAGCACTGATCCTGTTGACCTGACAAGATTGTTCGGGCGTTAACAATACACAGAGGCAAGAATGAGTCCGATAAGAAGGATGGTTACAAAACAATTGGGTGAACTCCTCCTGGAGAGGGGCGTTATAAATAAAAAACAGCTTGAAAAATCCCTCCAGATCCAGAAGGAAAAAGGCGGGCTCCTGGGCCAGGTCATGGTGGGCCTGGGCTATGCCACCGAAGAAGAGATCGCCCAGGTCATAACCATCCAGTACGGTTTTCCATATCTGCCGCTGACCGGTTATGAAATAGACCCGGAGAGCGTAAAGCTGGTTCCCCGGCAGGTTGCGACCCAATACGGCCTTATTGCCATAGATAAGATCGGAGACACCCTTACTCTGGCCATGTCAAATCCCCTCAATATCCAGGCCATAGAAGACGTTGAGTTCATAACCAAATGCAAGGTCCAGTCTTTTGTATGCACCCTTTCAGACGTTAATACGGCGATATCAAAATATTACAAAAAAGAAAAATAAACCGATATGGCTCAAGCCCTTTCAAGAGAAAAACTAAACAAGGAACTTATTAAAAAGGGCGTTGTCTCAAAAGAAAACCTGGAGAAGGCCCTTTCCATCCAGAAGCAAAAAGGCGGCAAGCTGAGCGATATCCTCGTGGAGAACGCCTTCGTCGACAGAAAGACGCTCATGTCTTTTCTGAGCCTGGAGCTGGGTATTCCCCCGATAGACCTGTCCAGGTACAAGATAGACCAGAAGATCCTGGAACTTATCCCTAAAAAGATAGCCCGCCATTATCAGATCGTCCCCATATCAAAAATAGGAAACCTCCTTACAATTGCAATGGCGGACCCGCTGAACATATTTGCGACAGATGACATAAAAACATTGACCGGTCTCAAGCTCGGCGTGGTTATCTCCACCGACAAGGATATAAAAGATGCGCTTGACCAGTATTACGGTGAAAAGGCCCACCAGGTTATTGAAAAAATCATAGAGGGCATCGAAGAGGAAAAAAATATCCATATGGTAGAAGGGGGATCCGCCGAACAAATGGATTCCCTGAGCCTCATAAAGCTCACACAGGAAGCGCCGATAGTTAAAATCACAAACCTGCTTTTAAGCGAGGCCGTAAAATTAAAGGCCAGCGATATCCTCATAGAGCCGATGGAAACAGAGCTCAGGGTCCGCTACCGGGTGGACGGCATTCTCCAGGAAGGCCGCAGCCCCGCAAAAAGCATGCAGCAGGCCATAGTATCGCGTATTAAGGTAATGAGCCTGTTGAACATCGCAGAGCGCAGGCTTCCGCAGGACGGAAGGTTCAAGATAAAAATAGATGAGCGGGAGGTGGATTTCAGGGTATCGGTTCTCCCGTCAAGCTTCGGGGAAAAGGTGGCCTTGAGAATCCTTGATAAGAGCCAGGCCACACTTGATGTGAAAAAACTCGGGTTTGAAGACGCACCCCTTTTAGAACTCAAAAAGGCCTCCGGCTATCCCCACGGCATGATACTTGTCTGCGGCCCCACCGGCTGCGGCAAAACCACAACGCTCTATTCAATTCTTAAAGACATAGACACCCCCGAAAAAAACATAGTTACCGTGGAAGACCCGGTGGAATACCAGCTCAAGGGAATAAATCAGGTTACAATCCATCCTGACATAGGCCTTACATTCGCCAGCTCATTAAGGTCTATTTTAAGACAGGACCCCGATATAATAATGGTCGGCGAGATAAGGGATTTTGATACAGCAGACATTGCCATCAAGGCAGCGCTCACAGGCCATCTGGTACTCTCCACCCTCCACACAACGACTGCGTGCGGGTCTATAACCAGGCTTGTAAACATGGGCGTGGAGCCGTTTTTGATGGCGTCATCCGTAATTTTAGTCGCGGCCCAGCGCCTCGTAAGAAAGCTCTGCCCGAAGTGCAAAGAAAAATATAAACTCCCCGAAGGTGAAAAAAAAGAACTAGGGCTTTCGGAAATAAAAGAATCCGTATTTTACAGGGCAGCCGGATGTAAATCCTGCATTGACACGGGTTATAAAGGAAGGATAGGCCTCACAGAAACGCTTTTTCTCTCACCCATGGTAAGGGAGCTCATTGCAACAAAGGCGGGAGAGGCCCGGATAAAAATTCAGGCGAGGAAAGACGGCATGAAATCCTTGAGAGAAAACGGTATACAGAAGGCCGTCTCCGGGATCACATCGCTTGAAGAAGTATTAAGGGTGACGGTCGGAGACCAGGAAGTAGGCGTATAATATGTCCCAGTTTATAAAAGAAAAATTACAAAAACTCCTTATAGGGTCGAAACTCATAAAGGAGTCTGATTTTAAGAAGGCCCTCGGCGTCCAGAAGAAAAAGGGAGGCGGCCTTGGAAAGATACTTGTAGCCCAGGGCTCCATTACAGAGAGGGACCTTCTCATAATCCTGAGCCGCGAGCTTAATGTTCCCCCGATAGACCTCTCAAAGTATAAAATAGACCCGAAGGTGGCCCAGCTTGTCCCTGAAAAAATAGCAAAGCAGTACGAACTTGTCCCTCTTTCAAAAATGGGCAACCGCCTCACTGTCGCGATGACAGATCCGTTGAACCTCTTTGCCATCGACGACATAAAAACACTCACCGGCTATGACATAGACATGGTCCTGGCAACCGAAAGCGATATCAAGGCCGCCTTAAGCAATATCTACGGTACCACAATAGCAGAAGTCACAAAACTCATAGATGAGTCCAAAAAAGGCGCAGATGTAGAGATGGTGGAGGCCGCGGACATAGATATAGGGAACCTTGCCGAGGAATCCAAAAAGGCGCCGATCGTAAAGGTGGTAGACCTTATTTTAACAGAGGCAATAAAAAGGAGGGCAAGCGATATTCACATAGAGCCCGGCGAGGATTCGTTGAGGATCCGCTACCGCATTGACGGCAATCTCCAGGAAGTGCTGAACCTGCCCAAGAAAAATCAGAATGCGGTACTGGCAAGGCTCAAGATCATGTCAAGGCTGGATATCACTGAAAACCGCATTCCCCAGGACGGGAGATTTAAGATAAGGCTTGAGGAAAAAGAGATAGATTTCAGGGTCTCTGTTTTGCCCGTGGGATTCGGCGGAAAGGTCGTATTAAGGGCGCTTGATAAAGCCAACCTCAGTATCGGGCTTGATAAGCTCGGGTTTCTGCCCGGACCCCTTGAAACATTCAGAGAGGCGATTAAAAACCCTTACGGCATGATACTTGTTACAGGCCCCACGGGAAGCGGTAAATCCACCACGCTTTATTCCATATTAAACCAATTGAACACACCGAAGGTGAATATAATTACAATAGAAGACCCTGTTGAATATCAGGTCGAGGGTATCACGCAGATCCAGGCAAACCATGACATAGGCCTTACATTTTCAAGCGGCTTGAGGAGTCTCCTGAGACAGAGCCCGGATATAGTGATGATCGGCGAGATAAGAGATTCTGAAACCGCCGACATCGCGGTGAAGGCCTCGCTGACAGGAGAGCTTGTCTTCAGCACCCTGCATACAAATGACGCTGCCGGGGCAATAACGCGCCTTGTAGATATGGGCGTGGAGCCGTTTCTAATAGCATCAAGCCTTGTGCTTACAGTGGCCCAGAGGCTCTGCAGAAAGATATGCCCCGCCTGCAAGGTGCCTGTCAATATCCCGGAGGCAGTCCTTAAGAACGCCGGGATTCCCTTAAGCGATCTCTCCAGGAAAAAAGGCGGCAAGGTGGTTTTTTATAAAGGCAAGGGATGCAAAAAATGCGACCACACCGGCTACCATGGAAGAATGGGCACGCTTGAGACGCTTTTAATAGATGACAAAATCAGAGACCTGATAATACAGAAGAAAACGAGCGACGAAATAAAACAATACGCCGTCAGTAAAGGGATGAAGACTTTAAGGGACAACGCCCTTTTTAAACTGGCATCAGGCTTAACAACATTAGAAGAGGTCCTAAGAATCGCATCGGAATAAAAGGTTGAAAGAAGCTAAGCTTCCAGCCATAGTTTAGTTTTACGTGGCAGGAAGCTTAGCTTCAGCGAATAGAGGAGGAACGAATGCCCAGATATAAATATATTGCGAAGGAGAAGAGCGGTAAATCGGTGACAGGGGTGCTGGAGGCCGGCGACCAGCATGAACTCATCACGGTCCTCAGAAAAAAAGAGCTCGTCATAGTTTCAATAGATGAAGAGACCTCAAAACTGAAGGCCCTTTCCTTTTCATTCGTAAAAACCAAAGTAAAACTCGATGACCTTGTAATATTTTCAAGGCAGCTGGCAACCATGGTGGAGGCAGGCATACCCCTTGTAACCGCGCTCGATATTCTCGGAGAGCAGCTGGAAAACAAGACCTTTAAGGATGTAATTTTAAAAGTGAGGGACGATGTTGAGACAGGCAGCTCCCTCTCCGAAGGCATGGCAAAGCACCCTAATATTTTCTCAAATCTTTTTGTAAACATGGTAAAGGCAGGGGAAACCAGCGGTACCCTGGATGAGATCCTGGACAGGGTGGCGACATACCTGGAAAAGACAAGCGCCCTCCAGAAAAAGGTTAAAGCCGCAATGATATACCCGGCCGTAATCACAACCATGGCCATTCTGGTCACAGCAGTCCTTTTGATAAAAGTCATACCCGTCTTTAAAGAGATCTATTCCGGTTTCGGAGCAGAACTCCCCAAGCCGACAGCAATCCTTATAGGTACCAGCGAATTTGTAAGAAGGTATTTTATCTTTTTTGTTGCCATGATAGCGGGCGGTATATTCATGCTTAATCGCTATGCCAAAACCGAAAAGGGGAAATTGACAATTGACAAAACCGTCCTCAGGCTGCCCGTATTCGGGATCCTCTTAAGGAAGGTGGCGGTGAGTAAGTTCACCCGCACCCTTTCCACTCTTATAAGGAGCGGGGTGCCCATACTGAATTCACTGGAAATCGTGGGAAAGACTGCCGGCAACAAGGCAGTGGAGGTTTCGGTGGAGGAGGTCCGCTCAAGCATAAGGGAGGGGGAGAACATTGCCGAGCCCCTGGCCAAGAGCAAGATCTTCCCGCCCATGGTCATCAGGATGGTCTCTGTAGGGGAGAAGACGGGTGAGCTTGAAAAGATGCTCTCCAAAATAGCCGATTTCTACGATGAGCAGGTGGATGCCGCTGTAAGCGGCCTGACCAGCATGATAGAGCCCCTCATAATAGCCTTTTTGGGGGTGGTTATAGGCACCATAGTTATCTGTATGTTCTTACCAATATTCAAGATATCGACATACATCTCTGTGTGATCTTGACTATGGGATATACATATGATATACTTGTCTTGTCAGCCTGAAAGGGCACCCTGATTTAACCAGGGAATGGCCCGCCAGGGGTTCTTTGATATAACTCCTTTCTGGTAAATGAGTTAAGTAGATATAGGGGCATTATACATATCTCCCTGATATTGCTTGACTTAGGAAAGAGGCTGATCTGACCAGTTTTGGTGAGGAAGGGGGTAATGAAAATGATGAATAGGAAAGGCTTTACGCTTGTTGAAATTATGATAGTTGTAGCAATTATTGGTCTATTGGCAGCGATAGCCATTCCTAACTTCGTGACTGCCAGAGGAACAGCCCAGACAAACACCTGCTTGGCAAATATCAGGACAGTTCAGAGCGGACTTGAATTGGCCGCGTTTGAAACTGGTGCATCTATTCTCAGCTTAGCTGATGATGCAGCTGTAACAGCAATAGTTGAACCCAACTATATCAGAAATATGCCAGGTTGTCCTACAACAGGTGCTTATTCCACAGATGCAACCGGTGTCTTGGCCTGCTCAGTACACGGCAGCCCGTAAGTAGGAAAAGGCTAAAAAAAGCCTGTTTCAACAACAATCGGCGGCAAGGTTAAATCTTGCCGCCTTTTTATTTACCCACCAGTTCGACCTACGCGGTCAAACTAACGCGGTCGACCTACGCGGTCGAGAATTGTTCCTCCTGCCTTGACTTTACCCTATATATATGATATATTTTAGTAATATTATGCTTTTATTGTATCATAAAGGGTTTACGTTTGTTGAGATCCTGGTAGTGGCGGTATTGCTTGGTGTTATAGCAGCTGTCGCAATTCCTTCTTTTCTGAATATGAGGGCCGCCACCAACACCAACATCTGCGTTGCCAACCTGAGACAGATCAACAGCGCAGTGGAGCAGTGGGGCCTTTTAAGCGGACTAAACGAAGGCGGATCATTAACTCCATACGAAGATGAAATCTACGACTACATCCGAGGCGATAAACCCACCTGTCCTTCCGGAGGGACGTACACCTTAACCAATTTAGGCCAGCATCCGCAGATAAGATGCAATGTCGCAGGCCACGCACTTTCCGAATAGGAGAAAAGTTGATGAAAAAAAAGGGACTAAGCCTTGTCGAAGTCATGCTGGTCGTGGCTGTCGTAGGAATACTTTTACTTGTAAGTATTCCTAATTTTATATCAAGTACGGGCCGTGTAAGAAGAGATACCTGTATAAACAACCTGCGCCGCATAAACCTGGCCAAAGAGCAGTGGGCGCTTGAAACAGGTATTGAAGTAGGAGACCAGGGCAGTACACCTGTAGCAGCAGACCTTGATACCTATATAAAAGACGGGACAGCCAGCCTTGCATGCCCGCTTGACGGAGCCGATAGTTTTAGTACAAGCTATACGATAAACACCTTTGGCACAGACCCGGCCTGTAATATTTCACCGGGAGACCATAATATATGATGAATAAAAAAGGCATGAGCCTTGTAGAAGTGATAGTTGCCCTCGCGCTTCTGGTGCTTTCTATAGGAAGCATCCTGGGTGTATTAATACAGAACATGAATACAGGAAGGACCATAGACTACAGCTATGTTGCCACCAACCTTGCCAAAAACAGGATTGAGAGATTGAGGGAGGTAAGGCGTGACAGGGGCTATGCCGATCTTGCAAACTGGGGAGAAACCGATGTGGCAATAGACCGCGACGGCGTCCCTGACAATGAGGGAGATTTCCAGCGCACCACCATTGTTGACGCAGCGTACGGCACCAATCTTACCCAGGTTACAGTGCAGGTAAAATATGCGCCGCGCGGCGTATTTGTAACAGCTCAAACAGAACTTATAACATTATTATCGCCATATTATGAATAGCAACAAAAAGGGAATGAGCCTTGCTGAGATCCTGATCGCCTCTGCGGTTACATTTTTAGTCCTGAGTGTTTCATTTACGCTCTGGAGTATTGCCGAGACAGCCTGGTATGGTGAACGCGCCAGGGCAAAAACCCTTATGGAATTGGAAATCGCCATGGAAAGGATAAAAAAAGAACTGCGCAGCTCAACCGGGGACCTTATGTTTTTCTATCCCGAAGATGCATCCGTGTATGAGGCAGTAAGCTTTCCAATAGCAGTGGATAATGACGGCGATGGTTTCATAGAACTCGACAACAACAACACCCCGGATGAACCAACAGATGACACCATTATATGGGACCGGACCGTTATATACCATGTTTTCAATACAGGTACAAGCATGGATCTAAGGAGGACCATCTTTGATCCGCGTTCCAGTCTTAACGATACCCAAAGGCAGTCTCAGATTGACAGCGTAATTGCAAACGGCGCGGCAATAGGGAGCACCCCTAACAATGCAAATGCATCAACAAGAACCATCTTCAGCAAAGAAGTTCTTTCAGAGCAGGATGCCATTTTACTTCAAATTGCCCCCAAGCTGCGTGAGTTTGACGGGTATAGCGCTGCATTAGATAGGAGTTCCAATGTGAGCTTTGGAAGCATACCGCTTGCCGGCGAGTACCACACCATAAGTTTTAAGACAACAGGCCAAAATACTGCATCATCGAGCTTTGGCCTGGGCGTGGACCTTTTCAGGATCACCCCCAGCGGCTCTGACAGGGAAGGCGAAGATTACACTTTCCTGAAGCACCCTGACAATTCAGTCGGCGTATCTGCCACGTCCGGCGACACGACCACAAGAGAAGACATGAGTTCCTACGGCAGCTGGAGCGGTGACCATCACCTCGAGTATGAGGCAAACGGCGTGGACGACTATATAACACTAAGGTTTTATAACGACGCCTGGAGGGAATCAAACTTTGATTCAGGAACAAGCGACCTGGTGGTTGCAGAGCTCAGCGCCAGGACAGGGGTCTTTGACAACCTGATTGCTTCCTCTGACGGCATAGTGCGGCTTGAAGGCGGAGGAAGCGTATGGTTTGCATCAGACCAGACAGGGGCTGTTGTGCAGACAATTGATGTCATCCCTCCGGCAGGAGGCAGCACAATCAGAAACGTGATCTCCGGAGGATTTATCGGTGAAGACGGAAGGCTCATAAGAGTGAAATTCGCTGCAGGCTCAACCGGCCCCCTAACCATAAGCCATGCATTTATCTGCAAAAGAAAAGAAGCGCAGGACCCGAGTGAGGCCCAGGACGGCGAGGCACCCTCAAGCAGTATTACCTTTTCAGGAGGCGCAAGCGTTGTTATAGCCGCAGATGATTCAGTATGGTCGGACTGGATAGACCTTGGCGCAAACATAGACAAGAGCAACGACTATTTTATCAGTATTCATCTTCCCCAGCCAAATGGCACACAGCACAGCCTTGCCTATTGGGAAGATGCAAGCGGGCTGGGCCATTCATATACAAGGACAGGCGGAGATTTTGCCGGCACCCTTATCTGGGCCGCAGCCGGCACTGAAGACACCAACGTTTACGTGCTTGAAGAAATCGAGGCAAGCTATGTTGACAGCGGAAACTTTACCTCGCAGATCTATGATACAGGTATTGCCAATCCGGGATTTGCAACAATGACCTGGGACATCACAAGGAACAATTATCCTGACGCAAACTGTATTTTAAGGGCAAGATCAAGTGACGATAAAGACAGCCTCCTGGCTGATTCTGACTGGTCAGATGAAGTTGCAGTCAATACATTTTCGGCAGTCCAGGGGAGCGCAGGCATAAGTGCAATAGGCACAGGCCGGTACGTGCAGTTTAACGCAGATTTTATTTCAACAGGTACTGACCCGGGGGAACAGACCGCTGATCAGTACGATATGAGTTCAATATTGAAAGCAGTGGCCATTTACTGGCCGGGTGCCACAACAGCGTGTGCCCTGAGCGGATATTTTACAATGAAGCCGAGCTATGGCATCTTCACCGTGGAAATAGACGGCCAACCTCTTACGAAAGGCTTTGAGGTAAAACTTGAACTGGCCGAGGAAATCTTCGGAACCCTGGTGGAGCGCACCCTTACAACTGAAGTTGAGCCGCGGAACACAGGACTATAAATGAATAAAAAAGGAATAGCATTTTTAACTACAGTTATAATACTCGGCATAATAACCCTTGTATGCGCCGGGCTTACATTTGTTGTTATCAATGATGCGTACAGCATAAAACAGCTGCGCTATGCCACACAGGCATTTTGCCTTGCAGAGGCAGGTGTTGAAGAGGCAGTACGCACACTTTATGATACAGGCTTTGACACCTCCGGATACCCGATGGCAAACATTGCATTGGGAAACGGCACTTACAGCGTGGCCCTGACAAATCATCCCACGGATGACCTGGTGCTGATTACATCTACAGGTACTGTCCGGGGTGTTTCGAGGACAGTTGAGGCGATGGTCAGGGACAATACCATTGATGCATTTACTTATCCGGTCCTCTGCGGCGGCAGGCTTTTTATAGCGGGAGGACTGGCACTTTTTGGAGGAGCGAACACACAGGTTTACGGCGGGGATGTACGCTCTAACAGCGCCAATCAGAACTGGGCCGTGTATGTCGGCGGCCTTATAACAAGCGGCTATGTGGACGAAGACGCATATGCATGTGGGAGAATCAGGAGGAGCTGGTTAGGTGTTATAAACGGCGATGAAAACCCAAACTCTCCTGCCGTTGAGATGCCGCCTTTCGACGCAAGTTTTTTTGATTATTATAAAGACCTGGCACAAAACGGAGGTTTGTATTATAATGGGCACAAGACATTTACGGCCGGTACATACACACCGGGAAACGGCGTAATGTTTGTAAACGGCAATGCGACCGTGCGGGGAAACGTTACAATAAACGGATGCCTGGTTGCGACTGGCCAGATTCGCGTTAACCCCAATTTTGGAAATTATACATTTACACAGAACCAGGTAGGGAACCTCCCCGCGCTCATGACCAAGGGAGGGAACATAGGAATATATTGCCCGTCCACAATAAACGGGCTTATATATACAAGCAACAGAATTACAACCTTTTCACTTCCGGTATTGGGGGTCATAGATATAGACGGTATTGTGATAGGAAAAGGCGGCGTATTTTTATATGCAGTGACACAGGTAGATTTTGTGCCTCAGACTGTGCCGGGCATCCCCGGAACTGATTCACCGGTGCAGATAGAGGCATGGAGCGGATAATGGCCACTAAGGAAAAAGTAATAATAGGGCTTGATATAGGCAGTACATCTCTCAAATACGCAAACCTCGTCCAGATCAAGGGCGGCTTTGAGCTTGCCGGCTTTGGAGTGCGTGATTTAAATGAGCTGAAGGACCTGGCAAAAGAACTCCCCAATAAAAACGTAAACATATCAATCTGCGGCCCGGCCGTTATCGTCAGATACATACAGCTTCCGAAGATGAAGGAAGAGGAGCTTGCCAGCTCCCTTGAGTTTGAAGCCGAAAAATACATACCGTTTAACATATCCGATGTGATACTCGACCACCAGATTCTGGAAAAAGACGCAGCCGAGAAAATGAAGGTTCTCCTTGTGGCCGCAAAAAAGGATCTGGTCCAGGGCAGGATAAAACTGCTGGAGGACGCAGGCCTTGTGCCCAACATTATAGATGTCGATTCCTTTGCCGTGATAAACGCCTTTACATTAAATAATCCCACTCCTGACCCGGATAAGGTGATGGCACTCCTTAATATGGGCGAGAGGATCAACAGCGTAAATATTATTTCAAACAACATCCCCTACTTCACCCGCACGTTTACGACAGGGGCCGCGGATGCGCTGGAAGAGGCCAGGATTGCGGATATGTCCAATGAGATAAGGGCCTCATTCAGTTATCTTGAAAATCAGATCGGAAGAGGCATTGACCAGATATACATAAGCGGCATGTCCTCCGGGATGGAGGGGATCATCCGTATTTTGAACGAAACCCTCGGGGTGGAAACAAAGAACTGGGACCCGACCGCCATACTTGCGGTAAGGGATACGGTGCCGAAGGAAGGCTTGAACAATATCAAAAACGAACTCGCCGTCGCAATAGGCCTGGCATTACGGGAATAAAATATGATTGAAATAAATCTACTGCCAAAAGAACTGAAGAAGAAGAGATCGCAGTTTAAGATGCCCGACATAACGTTCATCTTTATGCCTGCTGCAGTCGGACTTGTGGGGCTTCTTATTTTGGTCCAGGTGCTGCTTACCGCCACCATTGCCTATAAGAGTTCGCAATACAAAGGCCTCGATAAAAAGTGGAACAAAATACTTCCTGAAAAGACACAGATAGATTCCATCAAGGGCCAGATAAGGGGCGTCCAGAAAAAGGTAGACGCGATCGACAAGCTTATTGTTAAAAGGACCCTCTGGTCCCGCCGCCTGAATGATATAAGCGACTCAATGATCCCGGGTATCTGGCTTGTCAAGCTGTCCATAGATGAGAAGACCGTACATTTTAAGGCCAAAACCAAGTACCTGCCCTCAAGAAAGAGAAAGGCATCCGCGGCAGCCGGCTCGGAAGAAAAGGCGAAGGTTGTAAGGTATCTCAACATAGAGGGATGTGCCTCAAGCACATACGGGGACGAGACCGCCACTGTCGGAAGATTTATCGAAAGCCTCAAAGAAAACGAAAGCTTTTTTGAAAGCTTTTCTGAAATCGAGCTCGAGCTCATCGAGAGAAAAGTAATAAAAGATATCGAGCTCATGAAATTCAGGCTTAGTTGTTATTTTAAATAAAAAGGCAGGATATGAAATTATTTGATACAGAAAAATTGAAGAGCCACCTTAAGCTGGGTAAGGACAAGAAGCAGACAGCAATCCTTATAGTGCTCATTATTGTACTGGCCATTGTCATGTACCTCCTTTTATTGTTTAAGCCTGCCCTGACGAGCCTTACAGATCTGCTCCCCAAGGTATACAACAAAAACGCAGAGCTTAAAACAGCCCTGAGGGATATAGCAAATCGTGAAGCGATAGAGAAAAAACGCGATTCGCTCATGTCAAAGGTGGAAGAATATGAAAAGATGCTCCCCGGCAAAAAGGAAATCCCGAAACTCCTCGAAAACCTTTCAGAAGTGGCGGCAAAATCCGGGGTTAAAATCCTGAGCATAAAACCCGTCAAGCTTACGGACAAAGAACGCGCCCAAAGCGCGAGCTACCAGGAAGTGCCTGTTCAGATAAGCGCAAAGTGCGGCTACCACCAGCTTGGAAAGTTCCTGGAACGCCTTGAGACAGGCCCAAGGCTCATGAAGGTGAGCGACATAGAGATACAGGGCGACACCAATGCAGTCACCGAGCACAGGGTAAAATTGATGATAGTTACCTACACCTTAACAAAGGGTAAATAATGCTAAAAGCCTTCACAGCAATTTTTATATTACTTCTGCTAACGGGCCAGGTGGCCGCGGAAGAAACATTTACATATAACTCCGAAGGAAACCGCGACCCGTTCATACCCCTCATAACCGAAAACATAAAGTTCGGCTCGGGCCTTGTGGGTGTGGAGACTGCCGATGACCTGAACCTCGAAGGGATAGTCTGGGACCCTGAAGGAGAGTCAGTGGCAATACTAAACGGCATGATATTAAAGGAGCATGAGCAGATAAACAATGTCAGGATTACAAAGATTGAATCTACAAAGATCACCTTAATGATAAATGATGCGGAATACACCATAAAATTGATTAAAGAGGAGGAATAGTGCTATGATAAAGAATAAAATATTTTTGAGTACCCTCGCATTCATATTTTTGTTCTCTACAACTGTTGTGGGCGCCGAGGAGGATGCCCAGGCAGTGGCGGCTGAGGAGCTGAAGGCTGCCGGCGGCGGGGAAGCCTCTGCCGCAGGGGAAGAAACCTCTCCCGGCAACGTAACAATGGACTTTAAAAACGCCGATATATCAAACGTCCTGAGAATCCTGTCCTATAAGAGCGGCGTCAATATCGTGGCCGGCCCTGAGGTGAAGGGCATGGTTACGATTCGGCTCACTGATGTCCCCTGGGAGAAGGCGCTCGATGTGGTATTGAGGACATACGGTTTCGCATACGAAAGGGTGGGGAACATCATAAGGGTAACCACAATCGAGAGCCTGAAACAGGAAGAACTTACAACCGAGGTCTACAGCCTGAGCTACGGCAAGGCAGAGGACGTAAACGAGGCCATAGAAAACATGCTTACCGAACGCGGCAAGACAAAGTTTGATGAGAGGACAAACACCCTTGTTGTTACAGATATCCCGACCAACCTTTACAAGATAAGCCAGGTCATAGAAAAGC
>CAYVIU010000003.1:0-33141 GCA_964451625.1 uncultured Planctomycetia bacterium
GCACAATAGGAAAGTTTTTGACGGAAGAGAAGATTTATAATGACGTGGAGGCTTTCGTAGAAGATATAAGAAAGCATCCATGGAAATTACTCCATAAGAAGAGAGAGAAAAAACCCAAGAAAGAGAGGAAGAAAAGATGATGACCCTAATATATATACGCATTTTTTTCGTATTATTAAGTACTATCGTAGGGTATTACATCGGCTCAATGCTCAGGGGTATTATGCCTTATGCAGAGCTTACGGGAATCACGTTTGGTTTTGGAGGGGGGCTGGCAATAATAGCCCTTGAGATAGCTATGAGAAAGGCCTCCATAAGAAACCTTTCGGCCGCAGTGTTCGGCCTGGTGTTCGGTTTCTTTATGGCATGGATACTGACAAGGGTCCTGATCCTGATTCCAATGGATCAGAATGTTTTCCTTGCGGTACAGATATGCCTCATACTTGTGTTCTGCTATCTCGGAATGGTGATAGCGATGCGGGGCAAGGATGAGTTCAATCTGATCATCCCGTATGTAAAATTTTCAAGGCAGGATAAAAAGGACGACCTTATCCTTATTGACACATCTGTGATAATCGACGGCAGGATTGCCGATATATGCCAGACCAAGTTCATTGAGGGGAGGCTTGTCATCCCGAGATTTGTACTGAAGGAATTACAACAGATAGCCGATTCACAGGATGTGTTAAAAAGGACACGCGGCAGGCGCGGGCTTGATATTCTCCACAAGATCCAGAAAAACACACACGTTGACGTTGTTATTCATGAGGAAGATTTCCCTGAGATCGGGGACGTGGATGCCAAGCTTGTAAAACTTGCACAGCTTTTGAGCGCAAAGGTGTTGACGAATGATTTCAATCTCAATAAAATTGCCGAACTTCAGGGCGTGCCGGTATTAAACCTGAATGACCTGGCGAATGCATTAAGGCCGGTTGTCCTTCCGGGCGAAGAACTCGAGGTAAGGATTACCAAAGAAGGCAAGGAATACAACCAGGGCGTTGCCTATCTCGATGATGGAACCATGATTGTAGTTGATAATACCCGTCATCTCATAGGCCAGAACGTAAAGGTTATAATTACAAGTGTCCTCCAGACTTCTGCCGGCAGAATGATATTTGCCAAGACAGAGGAATCGCCCAGGCCCAGACAGGGCGGCCGCAGGGAAAGACGTTGAAAATAACAGCAGTTGTACCGGCAGCAGGCGCAGGCAAGAGGATGAAAAAAAGGGCGGGAAGGAAGCCCTTTTTCATTCTTGGGAAAAGGCCTATACTTGCCCATACGCTGTCACGGCTTCAGAGATCGCCCTATATAAAGGAGATTATACTAGTACTCGATAAGAATGATATAACGAAAGGCCGTAGATTAGTAAAGGCCTACAGGTTAAGCAAGGTAACCGGGATAACAGTCGGTGGAAAGAGCCGTTTTGAGTCAGTGCAAAAAGGCCTTGGGTGTGTGGGGAAGGGAACCGAGCTCGTACTTATTCATGACGGCGCCAGGCCGTTTCTTAAGCAGTCAATTATAAAAGATACCATTAATGCAGCAAGGCGTTCCGGCGCGGCAATAGCCGCAGTGCCTGCTACTTC
This sequence comes from uncultured Planctomycetia bacterium, assembly GCA_964451625.1. Lineage (GTDB taxonomy): Bacteria > Omnitrophota > Gorgyraeia > JABMRJ01 > CAYVIU01 > CAYVIU01. The sequence continues at coordinate 1,584 of CAYVIU010000003.1, forward strand.
CACTATTAAGTTTGTAAAAAAGAATAGAGTAATCTACTCCACGCCTGACAGGGATAAATTGTGGATAATAGCAACGCCCCAGGTCTTTAAATATAAATTGCTGTTGACCGCATATAAGAAGGGTTCGGGGTGCAAAAGTAAAATTTTTGATGACGCAGGCCTGGTTGAGCGTCTCGGCAGAAAAATAAAGGTAGTGCAGGATTCATCCAGCAATATAAAGATAACAACTCCGCTTGATCTTGCGATCGGGGAGGCAATTTTAAAATACGGGGGTAGCAAATGAAAATCGGGATTGGTTTTGACCTGCATCGCTTTACAGAAGGCCGCAAATTAATGCTTGGAGGCGTTGAAATACCATACGTGAAAGGGCTGGAGGGGCATTCCGACGCCGATGTTTTAGTCCATGCCATATGCGATGCAATCCTGGGGGCCATAGGAGAGGGTGATATAGGCAAGCATTTTCCCGACACAGACCCTAAATATAGAGATATCTCAAGCATCGGTCTTTTACAGGAAGTAAAGAAAATAGCCAAGGAGAAAAGATTCTCCATAGGAAACGTTGATACCATCCTTGTCATGGATGAGCCGAAGATAGAACCTTTCAGAAAAGACATGAAAGAGATTATAGCCAAGGCCTTGAGTGTAGGACCCGGCCAGGTCAACATAAAGGCAACTACAAGTGAAGGCGTAGGCACAATCGGCAGGGGTGAGGCAGTGGCCGCCCATGCAATAGTGCTGTTGGCCACGGAGAAAAGGGCGCGGCGATAATATAAATTAAAATGATAAGAGTAAGATTCGCACCCAGCCCGACTGGGTATCTGCACATAGGGAACGCAAGGACCGCATTTTTTAACTGGTTATTTGCAAAGTCAAAAAATGGCAAGTTCATTTTAAGAATCGAAGATACGGATATTGCAAGGTCTAAGGATACATATTCCGAAAAGATACTCGAGGACTTAAAGTGGCTTGGCATTGATTGGAATGAAGGGCCTGACATAGGAGGCCTGTTTGCCCCGTACAGGCAGTCCGAGAGGCTTGAACATTATAGAGAGTTTGCAGGACAGCTGATAAGTGAGGGAAAGGCGTATCCGTGTTTCTGCACTGATGAAGAACTCAAGGAAAGAAGGGCCGCTGCCCTTAAAAAGGGGCTTCCCCCGCGTTATGACGGCCGCTGCAGAAAGCTTGATGCATCCATGGCTGATGAATTAAAGAAAAACAATAAGCCCTTTGCCCTCAGATTCAAGGTCCCTGATAAAAAGTTGATAGTTGATGACCTCATAAAGGGTAAGGTTGAGTTTGACACCTCTCTCATAGGCGACTTCGTAATCATGAAATCTGCCAATACCCCATCTTTCAATTTTGCTGTTGTATGCGATGATTATGCAATGAAGATTTCTCATGTGGTAAGGGGCGAGGACCACCTTTCCAATACCCCGAAACACATGCTTTTATTTGAGGCATTAGGTGCGGCATCGCCCAGATATGCCCATATGTCGCTTACGACTGCTCCGGGGGGCGTGCGGCTTTCAAAGAGGACCGGGGCGACGAGTATAGCAAAATATAAAGAGCTTGGCTATCTGCCGGAAGCCCTGATGAATTACCTTGCGCTTCTGGGCTGGGCGCCCGAAGACGATAAAGAGATTGTGTCTATAGATGAAATGGCAAAAGAATTCAAGATAGAAAGGCTTTCCAAATCCAGCGAGGCCTTTGATCCTGCAAAACTGGACTGGATGAGCGGAATGTATATAAGGAATGCGGATCTCGGGCTTCTTACAAATCTTGCTATTCCGTACATGATTGCAAAAAAATTCATAAAAAACAGTGATGCCAAGAAAAAGTTCAGTGAACTTAAAGGCATTGTAGCGGCTGTACGCGACCATCTGGCATGTATGTCCGAGATAACAGAGCATGTCGGGATATTCTTCAATGAAAAAATCAAAATTAAGGATAAAAAGCTGAAAGAGGTAGTGAAAACCAAAGAGGCAAAGCTCGTCCTGGCATCATTTCTTAAGAATCTTGAGAAGATAGACAAATTAAATGAAGAAAGTTTTGCCCCGCTTGTAAAACTGGTTGCAGAAGAGACCTCTTTAAAAGGAAAGAACTTATATGTGCCTCTGAGGGCGGCCATTACAGGCGAACCCCACGGGCCTGAACTTAAACTGATACTGCCTATCCTGGGAAAGGATAGGTGTATTAAGAGAGTTAAACAATTATTGTAAAAAAAGAGTAGAGGTGAAACATGGTATGCATAAACACGGTTCTTATATTGCTCGGAATAGTAGCAGCATGGCTTTTATTCGTAGGTATTGTATTCAGAGGCGAGGTAAAGGCATGCTTTGAGCGGGATCCCGCGGCGGTTAATTTTGTAGAGGTGCTCCTTACATATTCAGGGCTTCACGCGATAGTGTTCTACAGGATTGCACACAGGCTCTTGAAGATGCGCATACCCTTAGTGCCCAGGATGCTTTCACAATTTGCCAAGTTTATCACAGGCATTGAAATACACCCGGGGGCTACAGTAGCAAACGGCCTCTTTATCGACCACGGCATGGGTGTTGTAATCGGCGAGACCTCTGTAATAGGCAATAACGTCACGCTTTTTCAGGGTGTGACCCTGGGCGGAACAGGCAAAGAGCGCGGCAAGAGGCATCCCACGCTCAGCAACAACGTTGTGGTGGGCACAGGGGCCAAGATCCTCGGAAACATAACCATCGGCGACAACGTACAGGTAGGGGCCAACGCAGTAGTCCTGCGCGATGTACCTACAGGATCCACTGTCGTAGGCGTCCCCGGCAGGATTGCCAGAAGAGAGGGGAAGAAGCTCTTCGGAATCAACCTCGACCATACGAAACTGCCGGATCCTTTAGCCCAGGCCCTGGACAAGCTCCAGCACGAAATAGACTTTATCGAATCAAAGATGAAAGACTGGCACAAAGAACAGGAGGGGAAAAAGTAGCCGAGCAAGCCTGCTTGCTCTCAGCCACTCAAAAAATTGTGTTAAGGCTTTCTCCCTTGAATTTATACAATTTGCTCATTAAAAAAGGGGCCAGGCACAGTAGATAAACAAAGGCCTGGCAAGGAATTGCTCATACGCATGTTAATGGAAACCTACATTTTTTTAATTCGCAAATTGTTAAATTCTACGGTCGAAAGCAGGGCTGCTCACAAGCAGGCTTGCTCGGCCAATAGATAGCGCAAAAAAAATTAATGTCTCGCTTACAATGCCAAAAAGCCATACAAATACTTATGGAAATATACAACACTCTTACGAGAAAAAAAGAAAAGCTTGATGAAAAAAAGATAGGCATGTATGTGTGCGGGCCTACTGTATATGATGAATCACACATAGGCCATGCAAGAAGTGCGTATATCTTTGATATTATAGTAAGGTTTCTGAGACACGAAAAGAAGAAAATTACGTTTGTGCGAAACGTTACAGATATAGATGATAAGATCATTGATAGGGCGCGTCTTGAACCGGGCCAGGAAGATTTAAAGATTAAAGTCCGGAAAATAGCAGAAAAATATCTGAATCGTTATCATGAAGATATGCAAAGCCTGGGATTGATAAAACCTGACATTGAACCAAAAGCAACCGAAACAATAAAGGATATGATCAAATTTGTGCAGGTTTTGATTAAACGAGGCTACGCATATGAAGCATCAGGCAACGTATATTTTAGTGTAAGAAAGTTTGAAGAGTATGGCAAGCTTTCAGGCCGGAGTCCCGATCAGATGATGGAAGGGGCGCGTCTTGCTCCTGACAAGAATAAAAAAGATCCTTTAGACTTTGCTCTTTGGAAACGATCCAAGGGTGATGAGCCTTCCTGGCTAAGCCCATGGGGAGAGGGCAGGCCTGGTTGGCATATAGAGTGTTCTGTGATGAGTACAAAGTATCTAAAGAACAACTTTCTCATTCATGGTGGAGGTCTGGATTTAGTCTTTCCACATCATGAAAATGAAATTGCTCAGACCATATGTGCCGGAAAAAAGAGCGCCAAATATTGGATTCATAACGGCCTTCTGACGATAAATAACCAAAAGATGGCAAAATCATTGGGCAATTTTATAACGATTAAGGATTTCCAGGCAAAGCACAAAGATTTAGATGCATTAAAATTGTTTTTCCTATCAAATCATTACAGGCATCCGGCGGATTATACAGAGGAAAAAATTGAAGAAATGAAAAAGGCTAAGCAAAGGATCGGATTCCTTCTTTACAAAATTAAAATGGCTAAAAAAATACATAAAAAAAGTGATCCAAATGAACCGCTAAAGATTCATGAAATAGAGGAAAGTAGAAAAAAATTTATTGAAGCTATGGATAATGATTTTAATACGCCAAAAGCCCTGTCTTACATTTTTGACCTGGTATCTTTGGGGTATGGATTATTGGCAGCAAGAAATTTCAATCGCGCAGGGGATGCAGGAGCTGCTGTATCGGAATTGTGCGCAATTTTAGGAATCCAGATAGAATTTGAAATAATATTAGATGAAGAAGAAGAGAAGCTTGTTCAAGAAAGGGAAAAAGCAAGGCTTTGCAAGGATTTTAACAAGGCAGATGAAATCAGACAGCAATTGTTTAGTAGAGGCGTTATATTAGAGGATACCAAGGAAGGTACCATAGCATGGCGAGAAAAACTTTGAAAAAGGGATTATTTATTACGTTTGAAGGGGTTGAGGGGTGCGGGAAGAGCACGCATTCAAGAGCTGTTTATAACAAGCTTAAGAGGCGGGGCTTCGATTGTATTTATATCCGTGAGCCGGGCGGGACTAAGATAGGTGAGAAGATCCGCAGGGTTCTCCTGGACAGGAAGAACAAAGAGATGTCTGACAGGACCGAACTATTTTTATTTGAGGCGAACAGGGTGCAGATTACACAGGAAGTGATTATACCGGCCCTGAAAAAGAAAAAGATCATTATATGCGACAGATTCTTTGATTCCACGACTGCCTATCAGGGGTATGCAGGAGGGCTTAACATAGGTTTGATTGAAAAAATGAATAGATTCGCATCAGGCGGTATCACACCTGATTTAACATTGGTTTTGGATGTGAAACCTAAGACAGGCCTCTTAAGGGCAACCGAAAAAAGAAAAAGGGACAGGATGGAATCAAAGGCCCTTTTATATCACAATCGCGTAAGCGCCGGATACAGAAAACTGGCAAAGCGGCACAGAAGGATCAAACTCATAAAGGTTCAGAAGGATAAAGCAAAGACACAAAAACTCATCTGGGAAAGAATAGAGAATGTCATTTAAGGATATAAAGGGCCAGGATAAGGCCATAGAACTTCTTGTATCAGGCATAAAGCAAAAAAGGCTCGCCCATGCCTATCTATTTGCAGGGCCTGAGTCAATAGGAAAAGGCAAGGCTGCCCAGACACTGGCCAAGACCCTCAATTGCGAGGAAGAAAAACTCGATTCCTGCGACAAATGTCCTTCCTGCCGGAAGATAGATAACGGCAATCATCCCGACGTGCACTGGATATCCCCCGAGGGGAGAGGGGATATTATAAAGATAGAAAAGATAAGATGGCTCAGGCAGAATATCAGCCTGAAGCCGTATGAGGCAAAGGCAAAGTTTTATATTATTGACAAGGCGCACAAAATGAATGATGCCGCCTCAAATGCGCTCCTTAAGACATTGGAGGAACCGCCCGCCAATTCCATTTTGATTCTGATATCTCAAAACCCGGAACGGCTTTTTTATACAATAAAATCGCGCTGCCAGAAGGTCAATTTTAAGGCAATGGACCAGGATGCGCTGGCGCGCATCCTGAAGGATGAATACAATTTATCCAGCGAGAAGAGCCACTTCTTCTCATTTTTTTCATCAGGCAGGATCGGAAAGGCCATTCTGCTTAAAGATGAAAACACGCTTGAGTGGAAAAACCGGCTCATAGACGAATTTATAGATAGAGGATCTGTTTTTGATGAGGAAAGCGCGTTTTTTAGCAATGAAAGAAAAAATATTCTGGAGGCCCTCGGCATATTGGCCACGTGGTATAGAGATATACTGGTTATGAAGACATCAGGTGCGGAGGAACTTGTTATAAACAGGGATCGGGTCAGAGATTTAAAAAAATCAACATCCAATTACTCTCAAGATACCATCTTAAGTTTACTGGAGGATGTAAGAAAGACAAGCATACTCATACAGCAGAATGTAAACCCGAAACTCGCACTCAGTTCCCTGGCTTCCAGGGCGGAGGTATGAAATGCACGAAGTGATTCAGGTGAGATCCGGCGAAACAGGGAAGATCAGCCGTTTTTCCACTGTTTCCATGAAGTTTAAGATAGGCGATATTGTCATTGTAGAGCAGGACAGGGGGCTCGGATGGGGAGAGGTTGTATCAGAGGCCGAGACAGATGTTGATAAAAGAATAGAAAAACCCCTGCGCAAAGTGATAAGGGCCGCTACCCCCGGAGACAAGCATCAGATAGACAGAAACAAAAAACGCGTGAAGGATATCATGGCCGCATGCGAGGAAAAGATAAAAGAGCACAAGCTTAATATGAAGCTCATCGAGGCCGAATATGCCTTTGACCGCTCAAAGATCACATTTTACTTTACAGCCGACGGGAGAGTGGATTTTAGAGAGCTCGTTAAAGACCTTGCAAAGCAGTTTAAGGCAAGGATAGAGCTTAAGCAGATAGGTGTGCGTGATGAGGCAAAACTCCTGGGCGGGCTGGGCCCCTGCGGAATGAAGCTCTGCTGTGCAAGATTTTTGAAAAATTTTGAACCTGTTACAATAAAGATGGCCAAGGAGCAGAACCTGCCGCTTAACCCCACAAAGATTTCAGGGTTGTGCGGGCGCCTTATGTGCTGTCTGGGATATGAACACCAGACCTACAGATCTCTCATGAAGGGTATGCCCCGGGAAGGGCATGTTATAAAAACCAAACAGGGAAAAGGCAAGGTAATAAGCGTAAATGCCCTGAAGCGCGTTGTAACAGTGGAACTTGAAGGCGGCAGGCTTACAGATATTTCATACGGAAAATGTGAAAAATGTGAAAAGCATGAAAAACACGAAAAACATGAAAAGCACTAAATTTTACATAACAACACCTTTATATTACGTAAATGCCGCCCCGCATATAGGGCATTCTTACACACAGATTGCCTCTGATGCCCTGGCGCGTTTTCATAGACTCAAAGGCCGCGAGGTCTTTTTTATGACGGGAACCGATGAGCATGGTGAAAAGATCGAAAAATCAGCCCTCTCGGCAGGTTTCAAGAAGGGTGAAGAGAAAACCTTCGTAGATAAAATTGTACCAGGATTTAAGAAGCTATGGCAGGATTTGAATATAGAATACGATCATTTTATAAGAACCACAGACCATGAGCACAAAGAAAGCGTAAAAGATGTATTAAATATTCTGCATAAAAAAGGGGATATCTATAAGGGTGAATACGACGGCTTGTACTGTATCCCCTGCGAAATGTACTGGTCTTATATACAGGCCTCTGATGGAAACTGCCCCGATTGCAAAAGAAAATTAGAAAAAAGGAAAGAATCGAATTATTTCTTTAAAATTTCTAAATATCAAAGCTGGCTCCTTGATTATATAAAAGCCAACCCCGATTTTATAAAACCGGACTACAGAAGAAACGAAATCACAAGTTTTCTCAAGGAAAAACTGCAGGATCTTTGTATTTCAAGGTCAAAAAAAAGATTGGAATGGGGCATAGAATTACCATTTGATAAGGATTTTATTGTTTATGTTTGGTTTGACGCGCTGATGAATTATGTATCAGGCTGCGGCTATCCACATGATGCGAAAAAATTCAGGAAGTTCTGGCCGGCCGATATTCAGATGATAGGAAAAGACATACTTCGCCATCACGGCGTTTACTGGCCTATCATGCTCCATGCAGCAGGCATTGCGCCTCCCAAGACAGTCTTTGCCCATGGCTGGTGGACCATAAAGGGCGAGAAGATGTCAAAATCAAAGGGCAATATTGTTGATCCGTACTCAGTAATTGCTGATATAGGAGTGGATGCGTACAGATATTTTCTCTTAAGAGAGGTAAGATTCGGCCTCGACGGGACATTCAGTGAAAGTGGTATAATCGCAAGATTCAATTCTGACCTTGCAAATGACCTCGGTAATCTCCTTAACAGGACCCTTACCATGGTTGAAAAGTACTTCGGGGGCGAAGTGCCCAAACCGCCTCTTAAATTGGCTCTTTCAAGCTGCCGGAAAAAGGCAAAGACGCTGGCGGCTGAGCTGGAGAAGTCAATGGAGAAACTCGAATTCAGCCAGGCGCTTGCTTCGATATGGGCGCTTATAAATACTGCAAACAAATATATAGAAGACACCGCTCCATGGAAATTAAACAAGGCCGGAAAGGTGAAGGAATTAAAAGGCTTTATATATGAGTTGATAGAAGTCTTAAGGATAACAGCTATATCCATCTATCCGGTTATGCCTGCTACAGCCGAGAGCATATGGAAGCAGCTGGGTTTCACCAATTTTGACAAAATCAAATTCAAGGATATTGAAAAATGGGGCTTAACCAGGCCGGGTACTAAAATAAACAAAGGAAACCCCCTCTTTCCCCGCATAAAGACTTAAAAATGATAATAGATACGCACTGCCATCTTGATTTTCCGGAATTCAATTTTGATAAACAAGATGTTTTAGAAAGGGCAAAAAAATCAGGTGTTTCTTCTATAATCAATGTGGGAAGTTCTCTTGCCGGTAGCAGGCGCTCAGTAGAATTGGCAGCCGAACATAAAGAAATCTTTGTCTCTATAGGGATCCACCCGCATTATGCCGACAGTATTAATGAAAAAATATTAAATGAAATACGCGCTCTTTTAAAGAAGGACAAGGTAGTTGCCGTCGGCGAAGTAGGCCTGGACTATTACAGAAATAAATCAAGCCGGGAAGGCCAGAAAAAACAATTCAGAAACTTTCTGGATATAGCCGGAGAGAATGACCTTCCGGTGATCGTGCATTCACGCGAGGCTCACCAGGATACACTGGACATCCTTAAAGGTTCCGGTGTGAAAGGGGTTATGCATTGTTTTTCGGCAGACAAAGATTATCTTAAAAAATTCCTTGATATAGGGCTTTATGTATCATTTACCTGCAACCTCACCTTTAAAAATGCAAAGGCCTTAAGAGAAATAGCCAAAGATGTGCCGCTTGAAAGGCTTCTCCTTGAAACAGATGCCCCGTTTCTTGCGCCGCAGGCATTCCGGGGCAAAAGAAACGAACCCGCTTACCTGCCGCATCTGGTGAAAGAATGGAGTCGCATATTGAATGTCCCGGAAGAAAAAATAGAAGAGACAACCACCCAAAACGCGAAGGCCCTTTTTAAATTACCCGTATGAAATCAAAAGTTTCTATTATAAGATGCGCGAGTTATGAACGCAAGAGAGTCCAAAGAGCCGTAAGAGAAGCCGTTAACCTTATAGGCGGCATAACAGGTTTTGTAAAGAAAGGCCAGAAGGTTTTAGTAAAGCCTAATCTGCTCTCGGCCAAACACCCCGAAGATATAGTACATACGCACCCGGAAGTGGTAAGGGCTGTAGTCCGCCTCGCAAAAGAGGCAGGCGGCATAGTCTCAGTTGGTGACTCCCCCGGCAATTTTTTCACCATAAAGTCAGTTGACATGATCTATAAAAATGCAGGCCTGGTAGAGGTGGCCAGGGAAGAAGGGGTTGAGCTTGTAAGGTTTGATAAAATAACCCACGTCAAGGGCTACCCCATAGCATCCGCCGCGCTTGAGAGCGACTGCGTTATATCCATACCGAAGATGAAGACACACGATCTTGCAGTAATAACAGGGGCAGTGAAAAACACATTCGGGCTTATCCCCGGGCTTTATAAGGTTGAATGCCACAAAAAGGCCCCACCGTTAAAAGATTTCTGCAAGGTGATCGTAGATGTCTTTTCAATAACAAAACCGCATCTGAGTATAATGGACGGTATAATATCTATGGAAGGAGACGGCCCCGGAAGCGCAGGCCTCCCGAAAAACGCAGGCCTTATTATGGCCAGTTCCGATGCCGTGGCGCTCGATACAGTCTTTTCAAAAATAATAGGCTTTGAACCGTCCCGCAATCTTGTATTAAAAGAGGCCGAAAGAAGGGGCCTTGGCACAACCCAGATGGATGAGATTAAGATCCTGGGTGAGAAATTAGAAGATGCATTGATAAAAGACTACAAGCTCCCCAAGGCAAGCGCTATTTTTGCCGCACCGCCCATTGTTGCAAAGTTGGCCACAGGGCTTCTCAATTTCAGGCCCTTTATCGAAGAGAAGCTATGCAAAAAATGCATGATATGCGTCAAGAGCTGCCCAACTGATGCGATAACCATTAACAAAAAGATCTCAAAGATAAGCCCCAGAAAATGCGTAAAGTGTTTCTGCTGTCATGAGGTTTGTCCGTATAAAGCGATATCCATAAGAAAAAATATATTTTCGAGATTCCTCTGGAGGTAAAAATGCCTGTTGAAACCATATCCTGGAAGAAGAATAAAATAAAGCTTGTTGACCAGACAAAGCTCCCGGATAAGTTTAAGTATATATTTATAAATAATATCCCTTCTTTAAAAGAAGCGATTGTTTCTTTAAGGGTGCGTGGCGCACCGGCAATAGGAATAGCAGGGGCACTTGGAGTCCTGCTGGCTTCCGAAAAGTCAAAACAGAAGACCTACCCGGCCTTTAAAAAAGAAATAGACAGGATAATTGGTTATTTATCCGGCTCACGCCCCACAGCCAGGAATCTTTTCTGGGCCCTGGAGAGGATGCAGGAGGTATTGATCTCAAATAAAGGAAAATCTTTATCAGAACTTAAAAAGATTATAAAGAAAGAGGCCTTTAAAGTAGTTCGGGAAGATAAATTAATCTGCAGGAAGATGGCTTCTCGCGGCGCCAGGCTCATTAAAAGCAATGATAAGATACTTACGCATTGCAATGCAGGGGGCCTTGCCACAGCTGATTATGGAACAGCACTGGGCGTGATCTTTGAGGCCAAGAAGCAAAGAAAAAAAATGACCGTGTATGCGGATGAGACCCGGCCGCTCCTTCAGGGGGCCAGGCTTACCACGTGGGAACTCATGAGAGCCGGCATAAAGACGTTCCTCATATGCGACAACATGGCAGCCAGCCTTATCGCAAAGGGCGGGGTGAATAAAATATTTGTCGGGGCAGACAGGATTGCCGGGAACGGCGACACTGCAAACAAGATAGGCACATACAACCTTGCAGTCCTCGCAAAACATCACAATATACCATTTTATGTGGTGGCGCCGAAGTCGACCTTTGATCTTTCGCTGAAAAAAGGCGAAGAAATCCCTATCGAACAAAGAAAACCTGACGAGGTAAGGACTGTCAGAGGAAAAAGGATTGCCCCCCGGAACGTAAATGTCTGGAATCCTGCCTTTGATGTAACACCCAATAAATTAATCACCGCGATAGTAACTGAGGCAGGAGTTTTGAGGCAGCCTTTCAAGAGATCAGTTAAAAGATTAAAAAAATGAAAGTAAAAACCCTCGGCGAGATATCTTTAATAGAAAAATTCAAGAAAAGGATAAAACTGGACAGCTCTGTCCGAGTGGGCCCGGGTGATGATGCGGCCTCTATCCGTATGAAAAACAAGAGACTCCAGCTTTTTACCACCGACATGCTTATAGAAGGGACACATTTTACAAAACGCACTGCCTCGCCGAGCCAGATAGGCCATAAGGCCCTCGCAGTAAACATAAGCGACATAGCGGCAATGGGCGGAGTCCCAAGACATGCTGTTGTCTCGCTCGGAATAAATAAAAATTCAGAATACAGTTTTGTCAACGGAGTTTTCGAGGGGATAAAATCACTTGCGGACAAATTTAAAATAAATATTGTCGGGGGCGATGTAAACTCTTCAAAAAACTTTATTGTGAGCATAGCCCTGCTCGGAGAAGCGAAAGATAAAAAACTCTCCCTTCGCTCGGGCGCAAAAGAAAAAGATGTGATAATGGTTACCGGAACGCTCGGCGGCTCTCTAAAAGGAAGGCACCTTAAGTTTATGCCAAGGTTAAAAGAGGCTCAAGCCCTGGTTGAAAATTTCAGGATAAACTCAATGGTGGATATATCAGACGGCCTGTCAAATGATTTATATCAGATCTGCCGCGCCAGCAGAAAAGGGGCCGTTGTTTACGAAAGCCTGATTCCGGTGTCGCCTGCGGCAAAGTCAGTAAAATCTGCCCTGGCCGACGGAGAAGACTTTGAGCTTCTCTTTACATTACCGGCCCGATTTGTGAAAAAGGCAGTCGATGCGTTTAAGAGAAAAGGGCTTGTCGGGATTACTCCCATAGGGCAGATAGTTTCAAAAGAAAAGGGCATCAATATTATAGACAGATTCGGCAGGAAGAAAGCTCTTGTGCGTTCAGGATTCCGCCATTTTTAGGACACCCCATGCTTACGCATGGGGTATGTTCGTAACAACGTAGGATACCCCACACGTAAGTGTGGGGAAGTCGCATACAATGAAGAAAATAGTATCCAGCAGTCCCAAGGAGACATTAGCGCTCGGCGTAAGGATAGGGAAGCTCTTAAAAAAAGGAAACCTTGCGGCATTGAGCGGGGAGTTCGGCGCGGGAAAGACCACATTGATAAAGGGTATTGCCAAAGGCCTCGGCGTAAAAGATACAAGATATGTAAACAGCCCCTCTTTTGTGATTTTAAAAGAATACAAGGGCAAGGTGCCGGTGTATCACTTCGATATACACAGGCTCGATAAGTCCTCCGAACTTGATACGACCGGATATGAAGATTATTTTTATGGTGATGGCGTGACATTGATTGAATGGGGAGACAAGATCATCTCTCTCCTGCCCAATGAATATCTCGACATACATATCCGGATGGACCAAAAGGACAAGCGGTCAATTGCGCTCACAGGCGTGGGCGAAAATTATAAGAAACTCGTAGAGAAAATAAAATGAAAGTCCTTGGGATTGAGACCTCAACAAAAAAATTAGGTGTGGCACTCATAGACGGTGAAAACATTTTAGCCGAGCATAACGGGACTTCCCGCCTCAAACATTCTGCGGACCTGATCCCTGTTATCGATAAACTGCTCAAGGCCTCGAGGCTTGATTTAGGCGGCCTGGATGGTTTTGCTGTAAGCGCAGGGCCCGGCTCATTTACGGGTCTGCGGATAGGGGCAGCTACATTAAAAGGGCTTAACCTTGCGACAAAAAAACCCATAATAGCCGTCGGCACCATGGATGCCCTGGCCCAGAATATAAAAGAGGACAATTGCAGTATATGCGTCACAATCGACGCAAAGAAAACCAATGTTTACGCTTGCTTATATGCCAAAAAAAATGGTAAAGTAGAAAGAAAGACAGATTATCTCCTGATCAAGCCCGGTGAATTACTTGAAAAGATAAGTGAGCCGACAATTTTTATCGGAGACGGCATATCTTTATACAAAGACATGATTTTAGAGCGAAGGCCTGATTCTTTATTTGCCGATTCAGGCCTCTGGCAGCCGAAGGCAGGTGTCATTGCAGGCCTTGGCGCACGCAAATTAGAAAAAAACCAGATCGCGGACCCTGATAAATTTGTTCCGATGTATCTTTACTCAAAAGAATGCAGTTTGAGAGGTGTTGACAGGTGAAGACATACAGGCCCACCTGGGCAGAGATAGATTTAAAAGCGATAAAATATAATTTCCGGCAGATAAAAAATCTCGTCGGTGCAAAAATAAAACAAATGGCAGTTGTAAAGGCCAATGCCTACGGCCATGGCATTGTAAAGATCTCCAGGGAGTTAAGCAAGGAAGGCGTCGATTATCTGGGTGTGGCAACGATGGATGAGGCACTCTGCCTCCGGTCAAAAAATATAAAGAAACCCATACTTGTTCTTGGTTCTGTGCTTCCCGATGAAGTCGCGCCCGCATTAAAAAATAATATCACATTAACCCTTTCCAGCGACGAGCTCTTGAGGGCGGTAGAGGACGAGGCCAGGAGCACAAAGACAAAGGCGAAAATCCATGTAAAGATAGACACAGGAATGGGCAGGATCGGCCTCTGGCACGAAGATGCACCAGGATTCATAGAAAAGATTTCCAATTCAAGCGGCATGGAACTCGAAGGCATATACACACATTTTTCCACAGCTGCCCGGGACAGAGTTTATACACTTAGCCAGATCGAGTCATTTGAAAAATTGATTGATGAACTTGAGAAAAAAGGCATCTCCATACCATACAAACATGCCGCAAACAGCATTGCAACAGTAAACTTTAAGAGATCCCACCTGAACCTGGTCAGGCCGGGCCTCATAATATACGGCATGTACCCCAAGCGCGGCTTCGAACGCCTCCTGAAATTAAAACCCGCAATGGCCCTTAAAACAAAAATCGTATTTTTGAAAAAGGTTCCCCCCGGCAGGTCCATAAGTTATGGCAGGACCTATGTTACACAAAAACATACCAAGATTGCAACACTCCCCATAGGCTATGCAGACGGCTATGGAAGGATCCTTTCCAACAAGGCGCAGGTCCTGGTGAGGGGTGAGCGCGCCCCTGTCATCGGAAAGGTCACAATGGACCAGACAATGATCGATGTAGGCCACATAAAAGACGTAAAAATAGGCGATGAAGTGATCCTGATAGGAAAACAGGCAAATGAATGGATAAAGGCAGAGCGCCTTGCCCGCCTGGCCGGCACAATCCCATACGAAATAGTCTGTTCTATAACCGACCGCGTCCCCCGCATATATAAGACCTAATTTTACCCTTTTATTGCTTTTTTAGTATAATTATGATATACTTACTATTCGCCATATGTCTCCTAAGATTATAGCCACAAATAGACAGGCCCGCTACAATTATTCGATATTGGAAGGTTTTGAGGCCGGTATCGAGCTAAAGGGGTCTGAAGTCAAGTCATTGAGGGCAGGAAAGGCGTCCCTGAAGGATAGTTTTGCTAGAGTTGATAGGGGGGAACTTTTCCTATATAATTGCCACATAAGCCCTTATGAACACACTGGTTCTTTCACAGTAGATCCAAAAAGACGCCGGAAACTCCTGGTTCACAAGAGCCAGATAAACCGGTTGACAGGTCTAACCACCCAGAAAGGGCTCACTCTTATACCGCTGAAGATGTATTTTAAGCACGGCCTTGCCAAGGTAGAAATTGCCCTGGCAAAGGGTAAAAGGCAGTATGATAAGCGGGAAAAGATAAAACGCAAAGAAGCCATGAGAGAGCTTAAAAAGGTTAAAAGACGATGATTTTATGGGGGTGAAAGGAATCGACCTAGCGTGCATTACTGAAAGTTGCATGTAGAGGTTGTCAGGCGGCCTCTTTAAAAACCTGGCACAATACAAACGCAAACAACACATATAGTGCTGTAGCTGAGGCGCAGGAAATCCTACGCACCAGCGCGTTCGAAACAGTTCCCGCTTTTGCGGGAGCTACTCCATTAGTTGGTTTCCTGGGAAACTAAACGGAGTACGACATGCAGGATAGCTTAGCTGCCCCGCTTCCGGGCACTAAGTAAAACTTAATGGAGGCTAAATCATCGGGATCCTTTCTATCGGAGCCTGATGAATGAAACTAAAAGATAGAATAAACATGTAGAAACTCTCAGTTTGTATTTAGGGACGGCGGTTCAAATCCGCCCACCTCCACCATCGTAACTAATTCGAACCCTTGTACCTATTTGATATATTTCAACCCCAGGGGTCAAAATGCATATTATAAAAAGTGAAGATCGAAGAATGAAAAAAATAACTCTTTTCCTCGTTATCATTCTTACAACATACATATTTACGTCGTTCACACCTTTATATGCCCAAGAAGACTTCATATCCTCACAGGCCAGAGATATGTCAGATCGTGCCTATGAACCTGCAGTGATCGACCTTTTAGATGGGGCCAAAGAATCTATAGTCATCTCTATGTATGTTATAAGCTTACCGAATAAGAAAAATAATCCCATAGGACTTTTGCTTGAAGATCTGATAGAGGCGAGGGGTAGAGATGTTAGTGTTACCATATACTTGAATACTCGTTTCAGAGATGTAGATAAGACAAAGATCAGGCTTATTGAAAATCCCGCATTAAAAAGATTAGAGGATGCCGGCTGCGTTGTCCACCTTATGCCGCCTAATCGTAGGCTTCATGATAAACTCGTAATTGTTGATAAGCGGTATGTTGTTGAAGGCAGTACAAACTGGACCGTTTCGGCTCTGAGAGATAATTTTGAATCCGCTACGCTTATAGATTCTCCGGAACTTGCTAAAACAAAACTCCTAAGACTCGAATTATTACCCGTATCCACCAAGCCGCAAAGGGAAGAACCCCGTGAGCCGTTATATACAGAAAATATAGCCGAAACTCTGAGTATTCCTAAGACCTTACTTCAAGACAAGAAATACTTTTCCTGGATGCTCACATATCAGGATAGGCGCTCCATGGATCTTTATCTTCTGCTTTTGGCACATAGCCATGCTGTAAATAAAAAAGAGTTTTTTCTGAACCTGGAAGCCATGGGTATAAGTTTGGGTATGCCTGAGACGTGGACTGACACAGCTATAAGAAGACAGGTAATAAAGAGCCTGAAGATGCTGCAGTCTCAGTACAAGGTTATCAATGTTCGATTCTTCCATGGTAAAGACGCATGGGTAGAAATTTTAGATATTCCTGGGGATAGCTTTACAATATCATCCTCGCTTATTAAGGCAACCTCAAACAAGGAACTTACTATGCGTTTGAAATTTCTGCTGATGATAAAGGCTTTCCTCGATGCAGAAGGGGAAGATATCGGTTCTGTATCTCTTAATAAGCTTGCCAAGCGCTTCCATATTAACCGGAGAACAGTAAACAAGGCTTTCCGAGACCTTCGAAAATATGAGGCTAGCCTAGAGTAAGGCTATGTTTATACCCAACCTATTATTCCGCAATACGTTACACCTAAAATGTATTGAAGCTTCGTTTCGATACTAATTCTACCTCATTTCCTTATCACTCATAAAAACCTCCATCTTATACAACTATACCATAAAAACCCTATTACCAGTCACCTCCAAAGGTAAACAATGAAACGGCTGTTAGTTATAAAAAAGCTAGTTTTGTACCCCTTGTAAAGCACTATATATATGATATACTTATTATAGGTATAGCGATATACCTGTTTTTTTGTTTCTATACCATAAAAATGTTTAGTAAGTATAACGGTGAGGGGGAAGATTACGGTGAGGCGTATAAACGGGGCTTATGTAAGAGGAGTAAGGGTTCTATATAGAGTGCAGGCTATTAGGCTGTGCACTTTTTTTATTATAATATGCTTTCTCCTGGGTGTTACAAGCGCCAGTGGCATGATATTAGAGGAAGAGAGCAAAAGAGACGCTATTGCCGAGACACCAAAAAATATGGCCTCTATTCTGAGGCAGCGTACAGCAGGGCGAGAGAAAGGTGTACCCCAGGCCGCCCAATATGTGCAGGGAGAAGTTATTGTTAAATTCAAAGAAGGCGCAGCCCCCCAATCGGTATTGCAGGAAGTCAATCTTGAGGCCGGCACAACCGAGAGGATTCACTCCATAAAACCTGCCCTGGATAAATTCAAAAAAGACTGCACATTGGAAAAAGACTCTGAGGGCTGGTATTGGTTTAAGGGCAAGAATTACAAAGAAGTTGAAGGGATACCCGATGAAGAAATTTTTCAAGAAGCCTATGTCCGGATGACCCCTGAAGAAAGATCCCTTTACAGGAGCTACAAAACAACCCTTCCAGAAGAGATAAGCGTAGAAGAGGCTGTGCTAAGATTGGAGGAACACCCTGCCGTAGAATACGCAGAGCCGAATTATATTATGGAGATTCTGGCATTTCCCGAAACCTTGCCTAATGATACTTACGTAGATCCGGATCAGGATGGCACATGGTCAACGTACGCCTGGGGACAGCCCTATGAAGATATGTGGGGGCTAGAAAAAATAGAGGCCGATAAAGCATGGCCATTGTCTCAAGGCGAAGGCGTTGTTGTAGCGGTAATAGATAGCGGGGTGGATTATACCCACCCTGATTTAAGCGCAAATATGTGGCATGACGAATCCGGAAATTATGGATATGATTTTTCCAACGATGATAATGACCCCATGGACGATGCTGGGCACGGAACCCACTGCGCCGGTACAATCGCTGCCGTTGGAAATAACTTTGAAGGAATAATAGGGGTAGCACCTGAAGCCAGGATTATGGCTGTAAAAGGGTTAAATGCTCAGGGTGCTGGGTATGATTCCGGATTAGCCAAAGGAATAAAATATGCAGCCGATAATGGTGCAGACGTACTAAGTAATTCCTGGGGAGGCGTAGGATACAGCAAGCTTTTAGAAGACGCCTTTAAATATGCCCGCAGCAAGGGGTGTGTCTCTATAGCTGCGGCCGGAAACGATAACACTGATGCAGAAAATTTTATGCCCGCCAACATTGAAACAGTAATAGCTGTAGCAGCGACTACGCACAATGATGAAAAATGTTCTTTTTCTAATTATGGATTAACAATAGACGTCGCTGCTCCCGGAGGCGGCTATACAGATGAGCTTGGAGGCGGCTGGTATGATATATACAATATCCTTTCAACTAAGCCCGATGACCTCATAACGCCAATTCGGAGGGTTTCTTATGGGTATAGCCGTCTTGCAGGGACTTCCATGGCCTGTCCGCATGTAGCAGGGGTGGCAGCGGTTATAAAAGGCCTCTACCCCGAGGGTTCCCCCGAAATGATCCGCAGCCGTATACTGGCCGGAGCTGAAAACATAGATAATTCGAATCCTTCTTTTGCAGGCCTTCTGGGAACGGGGAGGATCAATGCCTACGATTCACTTACAGTTGAACCGAGAATAGTCCTTAAAATAGTGGACTTGGAAAGCGAAAATATATTTCCGGGAAAGAATGGCTCCCTGATTATTCACATAAAAAGTTACTGGCAGGACGCATTGAATGTAACGGCCGCATTATCAACCGGCCACCCGCAGGTAACTATCCAAAATAGCAGCGTTGCATTCGGGGAGATACTATCGGGCGAGACAAAAGCAAATAGCGCTGATCCCTTTATCATATCTCTTGATCAAAATATTCCCTACGGCGAAATAATTAACTTTAACCTCGCGCTAACCGCTGAGGACGGATACCAGGAAGTATTTAATTTTACCCTATCGATAGCATTTTTCGAGAATGTGGGAAAGCAAACCAATCTTCCCCTAGAAGATTTTAATCCAATCTCTATGGTTATGCGGGATTATAACAACGATGGTTATACGGATATATTTTTTATAGGATGGTCTGATGAAGATCTCTACAGAAACCAGCAGGACGGCACATTCCTTAATGTTACCAGCGAAACAGGGATAAATACCTCAGGCGTGGCCTTTACCTCAACCTTTATAGACATAGATAATGATGGAGACCAGGATCTATTCATAGGCTCTAGCGCCCCTCAGTTATTTCTAAATAATGGAGATGAAACTTTTACAGATATAACCAACGCAAGCAACATAAGCGATATAGGAGATGTTGTCCAAATCATGACATCTTTTGATTATAACAATGATGGATTTTTAGATATATTTGTTGGTGGTTCTTCCGCATTTTTGTTGGAAAATAACCAAGACAATAGTTTTATGGTATTGGCCGGTGAGGAGATAGGCTTATCAATACCATTTGATTTAGATTTATTCAGACAGGCAGCATCTTTTGACTACGACAATGACGGCGATCAAGATCTATTAGTTTCATTTCCAGGGTTATACCGCAATAATAGCGACGGCACATTTACCGACATCACTATAGATACTCTTATTGATGCCCCGCAGCATGGATTTAATGGGGCCGCAGTGGGCGATTATAACAATGACGGACATATAGATATCTTCTTAACCGGAATGGCAGGTAGCGTCTTGTATATGAATAATAATGGCGACGGCACTTTTACCGATGTAACAGAAGCGGCCGGGAATGTTGGCTTGGGTACAACAGGCGCGTGGTGTGGAACCGACTTTCTCGATTACGATAATGATGGCGATCTGGATCTTCATATAACTGAAGCTTTCAATGGTCCGGGGAATGTATTATACAGAAATAACGGGGACGGCACATTTACCAATGTCAGAAATGTAGCCTTTCCACACGAAGTAAACCCTAGCTGGTCGGATGCATGTATGGGCGATTACAACAATGACGGTGCCATTGACATATATATGCCGTCATCTTCGTATAAGGGTGCAGGAGGTTTTTTAAAGAATTTTATCGGGACAAAGAGCAATTGGATTAAAATAAAACTGGAAGGCACAATAAGTAATAGAGATGCCTATGGCGCACGAGTGTATATAAAAACAGGGGAGCTTAGCCAGCTTCGCGAAATACACACCGGCGCAGTTGAAACACAGCCCATACATTTCGGATTGGACAATGAAACCTTAATAGATGAGATAGAGGTATATTGGCCAAGCGGTATAATACAGAGACTGAATAATGTCAGCCCAAACCAGCTGGTAACTATAGTAGAACCAGAAACAAGCATACCATATATTAGCTCCATCAGTTCAAGCCTAACCTATGTTGGAGACCCCATTACTATTACCGGTGGAAATTTTGGAGAAGAGCAAGGTAGCGGCTTTGTTGAATTTCACAATGCTATTCAGGCAGAAATAACAAGCTGGTCTGATACAGAAATTATCTGTATGGTTCCTATGGGCGCGGCAAGCGGGAATATTCATGTAATAACGAATGCAGGTAGAAGCAACGGGGTCTATTTTACCGTCTTATCAGTCCCTACTGCGCCATCTGGCATGGAAGCTATCTATGCCCCATTAAGATATTGGGTTCCTGATATAAATCTTAGTTGGGACGATAACTCAGATAACGAACTTGGATTTCAAATAGAGCGAAGCCTAAGTCCTGATAGCGGGTTTACACAGATAGCTATAGTCAGCGGCAACATCACAACTTATACTGACAGCACCAATCTTCAGCTGGAAACAATATACTACTATAGAGTACGCGCATATAACGACATGGGAGAGTCAGAATATTCAGATGTAGCGAGTTCCACCACCCTTACTTCTCCTCAGCCCCTGACAGCTGCATCTACAGCCTGGCCCGAAATACATCTTGAATGGCAGGATAACTCAAGTAGTGAAGAAGGAGTCAAGGTTTATAGAGGAAATAATATTGGTGAAGACTGGATCGAAATCGCTGCGCTGGATGCGAATACCACAACTTATACCGATGCAGACCATGGTCTTACGCCGGATACAGACAGAGGGTGTACCTACAGAGTGCAAGTGTATAACCTCAAAGGAGATTCGATTTATTCTAATAAAGTCGTTATCCGTCCTCCTCCTGCTGCGCCATCTGACCTGAAGACTGTTGCTATTTCAACAAATGAGATAACGCTTGACTGGCATGATAATTCAGGCATTGAATCGGGATTTAAGATAGAAAGGAGCCTTGACGGTAATGAGTTTAGCCAGATAGATACGGTGGCTGCCAATGTTATAACCTATGCCGACCAGGGGCTTGCTCCTGATACAAGATACATTTATAGAGTCTGTGCCTATGATAATGTTAGATACTCAGGATATTCAAATATAGCAGAAACTACTACTTTGTCCCTGAATTATCCCCCAACAATGGTTGTTCTGAGGACATGGTTCAATACAAATTTTCTATGGCTGGGCAGTGACGAAGAAGATGGCCGCAATCTCAGATATTCCTACAGAGTAGGCCAGAGTAATTGGAGCGATCCTACAACAGCAAGAGGAATAAAAATTTCTGAAGTTTCAGAAGGCCTTGAACCTGGAACCCATATTTTAGAGGTCAAGGCCATAGATAGCCAAGGTGCTGAATCTGATCCAAAGAGCTTAGAATTCACGATTTAATCTAACATACCCCTTTCATAATTGGTTAATTTCGTCTTATTACCCCACTCTGTTATAAAATAGTGAAAATATCCGGTTTATTAACATATGAAATGTCCGTTTTTAAATAAGAGGCTGGGTAAACTATCATAGAGTAAGCAATGCCGCTTTGAAATTCTGCAACATCAACGAATACACAGAGCGGAGAATTAGGAAGTTCATAATAAGGTGTGGTAAGAAAACAGGCTATGGCTATAAGACCATAAGCAAATACTATCTGTATAAACAACTCAGCTTATACAATGACTACCACACCAAATGGATGAAAGCATTGTAATGGTCGAAGCTTAGCTTCGACCATTTGACTTTCGGGGCAGAGTAGGGCATACTATATACGCAAATTAGTATATAAAGGATTATGAAAAAGATCATTATAAGTATAATATTGGTGGCATTGTTCAGCGCTCCGGTATACGCGCAGACGTATAGCATCAATGGGTATACGTATGTGCCGTTGTGGAGCGTGTGCCGCGACAATGATATTGAGTTTCTGTGGGACTCGTTCGGAAGGGTCGCAACCCTGAAGAAGGATAACACCGAAGCGAAACTTCGGATTAACAGTGACAAGATCCTTGTCGGAGACCGCCTGAAAGACATTGGCCCGCCTGTTAAGTTCTACAAAGGAATGGTTGTAATTCCGAAATCATTCGGCCAAAGAGGAATACTCAAGATTTTCAAGTCGAAACCAATCAAAATATCCAAAACCACAGCCAAAACCGCAACCTCATCCGCATCCAAATCCAAAAATAAAATCAAGACAATAGTGATTGACCCGGGCCACGGAGGCAAGGATCCGGGTGCGATCGGCAGATACGGCCTGAAGGAAAAGACCGTTGTGCTGGATATTGCCAAACGCCTCAGGCGCATTCTTTCGGCAAGAGGCATAAAAGTGATTATGACACGTTCAAGCGACAAGTTTATACCCTTATGGAAAAGGGCGGACATCGCCAACAGGAAGGATGCCGACTTTTTTATAAGTGTCCATGCCAATGCCTTCAGAAAAAGATGGGTGAAGGGTTTCGAAGTATACCACCTCTCTGATGCAACTGACAGCATCAGCATGGCCATAGAGGCAGCCGAAAACAAAGTCATAAAATTCGAAGAAGACTCAATAAATCGTTACAGCCGCGATGTCGAAGCAATTGTACACGATTTAAAGCTTCACGAAGACAAGAAGGAATCCTATGACCTTGCCAAATATATATGCAAATATGCAAAACGAAAGTGCTACATAAGGGATCGCGGGGTAAAAGGGGCAAAATTCCATGTACTTAAAAAAACGCAAATGCCGGCTGTGTTAGTCGAAGTTGGGTTTGTGTCAAATAGAGGCGAAGAAAAACTCCTCAAGACATCTAGGTACAGGGAAAAGGTAGCCAATGCGATTGCAGACGGCGTCCTGGCGTACAAGAAAGAATATGAAAGGACCAATGGATTTGCGCAATAGGCCTATAGGCATTTTTGATTCAGGTGTAGGCGGGCTCACAGTAGTAAAAGAAGTTGAAAGGCTTCTCCCGGGCGAATCAATCGTATATTTCGGAGACACGGCACGCGTTCCTTACGGGCCCAAGTCAAAATCCACCATTACAAGATTCTCAATAGAAAATGTCAAATTCCTCCTGAAATTCAAGGTAAAACTCATAGTAGTGGCGTGCAACACCTCCTCAAGCCTTGCCCTAGCCACACTTAAGCGCAGGTTTAACCTGCCGATTATAGGCGTCATCAGCCCCGGGGCATCAAAGGCGGCCAGGATTTCTAAACACAAGAGAATAGGTGTTATAGGCACTAAGGCAACGGTCTCGAGCGGAGCCTATGAAACCCGTATAAAAGAAATCTTTCCGCAGTCAAGGGTATACAGTAAATCCTGTCCATTATTTGTGCCTCTGGCAGAAGAAGGCTGGCTTTCAAACAGCGTAACGCGCGCCATTGCCAGGAAATACCTCGGGATTTTTAAGGCCAGAAAAGTAGATACAATGATCTTAGGCTGCACACATTACCCCCTTTTAAAAAAGGTTATAAAGGAGACAGTGGGAAGAGGGGTTAATATAATAGATTCGGCAAGCGAGACAGCAAGAGAGGTCAAGAGGCTTTTAAATAAGAAAAATCTCTCATCGCTGAAAAAGAAAAGCTCGAATCGTAAGTACTTTGTAAGTGACGAACCGGGTAAATTCTCCAGGATCGGGCAGAGGTTTTTAGGGAAAAGAATAAAATCAGTCAAAAAGGTCTAGATATGTACGAAGTAAAAGTAGAAAAGCATTTCAGCTCAGCACATAAACTGAGAGAATATAAAGGCCGGTGTGAGAACCTGCACGGCCACAACTGGAAAGTAGAAGTATCTGTAAAATCGAAGTCCTTAGATAAAATAGGCCTTGTTGTGGATTTCAGGGAGTTAAAGGAAAAACTCACAAAGGTTTTAAAGGCGCTGGACCACACGTACCTCAACGAACTCGATTACTTTAAAAAAATAAATCCCACATCAGA
This sequence comes from uncultured Planctomycetia bacterium, assembly GCA_964451625.1. Lineage (GTDB taxonomy): Bacteria > Omnitrophota > Gorgyraeia > JABMRJ01 > CAYVIU01 > CAYVIU01. The sequence goes on from CAYVIU010000003.1 coordinate 25,990, forward strand.
AAACATAGCAAAATACGTATTCGATTCTCTTAAAAGTCAAAACTTAACACCTTCAAAGGTCATAGTGTGGGAATCCGAGGGGTCCTCGGCAAGTTATTCTGAATGAAAAAGAAAGCAGTAGTCCTTTTATCGGGCGGGCTTGATTCAACAACAACCCTTTATCTGGCCAGACGCCGTGGATATAAATGTTTCTGCCTTATATTTAATTACGGCCAGTCGCATAAAAGGGAAATTAAATCCGCAAAGAAAATAGCGCGGCTCAACAATTGTAAGTACTTCATTCTCAATATAGATTTACCCTGGAAAGGGAGTTCTCTTATAGACAGGGCCAAGAAGATACCGAAAAATAGATCTCGGAAAAAGATGTCTTCAAAAGTCCCGTCGACATATGTGCCTTCAAGAAATACGATTTTTTTGAGTTTTGCGGCAAGTTTTGCGGAAAGAATTGCCGCAGAAAAGATCTTTATAGGGGCGAACATTATTGACTACTCAGGCTATCCTGACTGCGGACCTGAGTATATATCCGGGCTTAACAAGGCTATAAAAAAGGGGACTAAGGTAAAAAACATCAAGATAGAGACACCCCTTATAAAAAAGAGCAAAGTCGATATAATAAAACTTGCAAAGGCGTTAAAAGTACCTCTAAAACTCACATGGTCGTGCTATGAAGGAAAAAGAAGGCCATGCAAGAGGTGTGATTCATGCAGGATCAGAGGGCAGGCATTTAAAAAGGCAGGGTTAAAAGATCCGTTATGTTAAACCATAATCCGCAGGCAGATATAATTGAGATATTTTCCTCTGTACAGGGAGAAGGGCCATTTACAGGCGTGAGGCAGGTATTTATCCGTTTTGATGCCTGTAATATGGAATGCACATACTGTGATGTCGAGAGGAAGACCCCGGTAAAAAAGTTTTCCTCAGATAAGCTTCTCAGCATAGTGAGACAGCTCTATTATGAAAAGGGTGAACACCATTCCGTATCTTTAACAGGCGGAGAGCCTCTCTTATATAAAGACTTCCTTGGCCATTTTCTTCCTCTCCTGAAGAATTCAAAATTTAAGACATACCTCGATACAAACGGCACACTGCCGGATGAGTTGTCGCGATTGATCGATTTTATTGATATAATATCAATGGATATTAAACTGCCAAGTGCTACAAGAAGTCCTGAATGCTGGGAAACCCATAAGAATTTTTTAAATATAGCAAGAAGAAAAAGCTGCTTTATCAAAGCGGTAATTACGGACAATACAACCGAAGAGGATATCGTAAAGGCCATTAGCTTGATTGAGGCCGTTGACAAGGAACTCCTTCTGGTGCTTCAGCCTGTCTGGCCCAATAAAAAAGAGAGGAAGGTAAAGACAACGCTTTTATTTGACTACCTCTTTTTGGCAGAGAAAAAATTAAAAAACGTGCGTGTTATGCCGCAGGCACACAAACTTTTGGGTGTGAGATGAAGAAAAAAACATATAAAGGGCTGCAGAAGGGCATAAGAAAGCTTAAAACACCTAAAATAGATACCTGGCAGAATCAATATCCGGACAAAGACTATAGAATCAAAATAGAGAGTCCTGAATTCACCTGTATCTGCCCGAAGACAGGCCTGCCTGACTTTGCGGATATAAAGATTGAATATATCCCGGATAAATATTGCATAGAACTTAAATCATTTAAGCTTTACCTTGTTTCATACCGCAGCGTCGGAATATTTCATGAACACGCAGTGAATAGAATCCTGGATGACTTTGTGCTGGCGGCCAAACCCAGATGGGCATTTGTTGAAATGGTTTTTAACCCGAGAGGCGGCATTACTACAACCTGTAATGCCGAATATAAAGGATGAGAGAGATAAACGTAAAAAGAATAAGGGATGCTGTAAGCAAGCTCTGTATCAATGCCAACATAAACTTAAGAAAAGACATATTAGAGGGCCTGAAAAAGGCCGCTAAACTTGAAAAAAAGGCTGCAGCGCGCCGGACATTGAAAGATTTAATAGAAAATGCCTGCATTGCCTCCAGTGAAAGGCTGCCAATATGCCAGGATACAGGCATGGCAGTGGTTTTTGTTGAAACAGGCCAGGACGTTTCCCTTAAAGGCGGGGATCTCAAGACCGCTATTAATGACGGCGTAAAAGACGGCTACAAGAAAGGTTTCTTAAGAAAATCCGTAGTAAAGGATCCCATAATAAGAAAGAATACAAACACAAATACACCTTGTGTAATCCATACAGATATTGTCCCGGGGAGAAGGGTCAGATTGACAGTGCTTCCAAAAGGCTTTGGCAGTGAAAATAAAAGCAGGGTGGCAATGCTGAACCCGACAGCCGGTATTGACTCAATAAAAAGGTTTATTTTAAGATCAATAAAAGAGGCCGGGGCCGATGCATGCCCTCCTTTTGTCGTAGGTATAGGCATGGGCGGGACCATGGACAAGGCAGTGGAGCTGTCGAAACTCGCACTTCTAAGGCCGTTAAATAAACGCAATCCAAAAGGACATCTGGCAAAGCTTGAAAAAGGGCTTCTTGGCGAGATCAACAAAACAAATATAGGCCCTCTTGGCATGGGAGGCAAGACCACGGCATTGGGGGTCAGTATATTGAGCTTTCCGACACATATCGCAGGCCTGCCCGTAGCAGTAAACATTTCCTGCCACGCTACAAGGAGTGCCCGAGCCGTATTATGAAGAACCTGTACCTTCCATTAGATAAAGAAACAAGAAAAACGCTTAAATCGGGCGAAAGGGTGCATCTCTACGGAAGCGTCTACACTGCAAGGGATGCCGCGCATAAAAGGCTCACAGATCTCATAAAGAAAAAGAAGAAACTCCCCTTTACCTTAAAAGACCAGATTATTTACTATGTAGGGCCTACCCCGGCTCCGACGGGTAAAGTAATAGGTTCAGCCGGCCCGACTACAAGCTCAAGAATGGACGCCTTCACTGCCCCGCTTCTTAAAAAGGGCCTCGGCGGCATGATAGGCAAGGGAAGGCGCTCAAAAGATATCAGAAAGGCAATAAAAAATCACCAGGCAGTGTATTTTGTTGCTCCCGGGGGTGCAGCCGCATTATTATAAAAGAAAATAATGAAAAAGACCCTTGTGTCTTTTGGCGACCTCGGCCCTGAGGCAATATATAAATTAGAGATAAGAGATTTTCCGGTTATAGTAGGCTGCGACGCAAAAGGAAGGAGTATATATGAGGGAAGACGGAAGAGGAAATGAAGTTTTAAGAAAAATAAAGATAACACGAAACTATATAAAATATGCCGAAGGCTCGTGTCTCATAGAATTCGGAGGCACAAAGGTGATCTGCACCGCATCTGTGGATGAAAACGTACCGCGCTTTTTAAAGGGCCAGGGCACCGGCTGGGTTACAGCTGAATACGGAATGCTTCCGAGGTCATGCAAAACCAGGGTGCCCAGAGAGGCCTCAAGGGGAAAGATAGGGGGAAGGACCCACGAGATACAGCGCCTCATAGGAAGGAGCATGCGGGCAGTAGTTCATCTGGCTGCCTTAGGAGAGAGGACCATATGGATGGACTGCGATGTCATACAGGCCGACGGAGGGACCCGTACCGCTGCCATAACAGGGAGCTTCATAGCCCTGGCCGATGCGCTTATAAAATTAAAAAAAGACGCTGCTTTTGACGAACTGCCGATCATTGATTCTGTGGCCGCAATAAGCGTGGGTATCCTCGGAGGGAAGCCAATGCTTGACCTTTCATACGAAGAGGATTCCAAGGCTGAAGTGGATATGAATATAGTAATGACAGGCAACGGGAGATTTATCGAGGTCCAGGGCACTGCAGAGGGTGAGCCCTTTACCGGCGCTGACATGGATAAGCTCGTAGCCCTGGCCAAGAAAGGAATTAAAAAACTCATCCAGGTCCAGGCTGAATGCCTTGGCAAGGATTTAAGGCTTGAGACTGACAGCTGATATGAAAGAGATTGTAATTGCCACCAGAAATCCCAAAAAACTCAAAGAGATAAAGAGGCTGTTTAAAAAGACCGGGATAAAAACACTCTCCCTGATTAATTTCCCCAAAACCCCAGAAGTGATTGAAGATAAAAAGACCTTCCGGGGCAACGCAGCAAAAAAGGCTGTCTTGACCAGCCGATATACAAAAATCTTAACACTCGCAGACGACTCCGGACTAGAAGTAAAAGCCCTCGGGAACAAACCCGGAGTAAAATCCTCCCGCTATGCCGGCCCAAAGAAGCGCGACATAGATAATAATCTCAAACTCTTGAAGGCCTTGAAAGGGAAACCCGCATCCAAAAGGAAGGCGCAGTTTCAGTGTGTCATCGCAATAGCCTATAGGGGTAAATTGATCAAGATTGCTAATGGCATTTGTAAAGGTAAGATTGCTTTCCGGATGGAGGGTAGGACCGGTTTTGGTTATGACCCCGTATTTATCCCTACCGGCTGCAAAAAAAGCTTCTCACAATTAGGTTCAAAGATTAAAGACAGATTATCTCACCGTTCGAAGGCATTAAGGAAGGCGAAGACCTTTATTCAAGGATATCTTTGAGGATATTGCCTATACTGCTCTTGAAGATTTTCTCGACGGGTTTTGTGGCCTTGGGGGCTTTTGTATTGTACTTCGGATCTTTTAAGTTCCCCGTAATCCTGATCGTTCCCAAAAGCTGGCCTGCCTGCTGAATAAGGATATTGGCTATTTGCGCGGCCTCGGAATCATCTTCGATCAGGTTCTGGGTGATATTTGTTGTTACAAGAAGATCCAGATTGCTGTCAAAATCAATACTCCCCTTTATGGAAATATTGACATCATCACTATAAAACATAAGCTCTTCTATGCGAATCTCCCTGTTTTCTATAGAAAAGTTCCCTGCCGCTTCTTTAAATACGACTGATTTGAGATTGGTCAAAGACAGAAGATTTGCCATATCGCCTAAAAGCGGGATCTCCCAAAGATAACCATCTGTTACAGTGACCCAGCCGCGTCCTTTCAGGTTGTCTATATCATTTCCGTAGCCCTTTACCAAAAATCGGCTTGAGAGATTCCCGGAGATTTTCATAGTGGACTTTACATCTTTTGCCCACCTTGCGAGGCTCGCATTCTGTATAACCATCTCCATAGAATAGGGCTTGCCCCGGCTGAAAGGCTCGGCATTTAATCCCCCCTCTATAATTCCTTCGTAAAACCCGGCCCTTAACTTGGGCGTTGTCAAAAGGCCGTTTTTCATGCGTAGATCAACATCAAAATCCTTAAAGTCAAAACCCTTTGCCGAGAGCTTATCCGATTTCACCTTCAGACCGAATTCAGCCTCTTCTATCTCACTTGGCCTGCCCCTGAAGAACAATGCTACGTCACAGCCACCGCCAAGCTTTAATTTTTCCCTTTTTTCGGGGAAGAGGTACCCTATATCAGCTGCATTGACCCTGGACTCACCATAAAGGTTAAAAATGGGGTCCCTTAAGTTATTTATGTCGCCTATTATATTAACTGTAGAATTGGCAATCGTGGCATTAAGCTTTTCTATGCTGATATATCCATCTTTAAGAAGGAGATTGCCTTCAGAGATGAGCCCGTTGCCATTGGAGCCTAGTGTAAAGTAGGCATTAGGTATTTCTTCAAGGTTCCTGATGCCGCCGTCCAGTTGATAATTTGTACCTTTGAAATTGAAGTAAGAATCATTAAGGGATATGCCGTCTCTTTCAAAGTCTATCATTCCATTAAATTGTTCCACAGAGTATGGGATAAGACCGCTTCTTACCGAAAGGTCAACAAACCTGACCGTACCCTTTAATTTAGACGGTGAAAGCGCATCAGAAGCAAGAGAAGTTCTTACAGAGCCGCTTATCTTGGCGCTCTGAGTTGCTGCATTCCGAAGATCAAGCCTTGAGACAAGCTTTTTTTGTAAAAGAAGAGGGAATAGGGAAAATTTGAACCCGGCCTTTTCTATATTGAGAATCTTATCAGTCCCGGCCCTGTCATTGTATATGACGGCATTGCCCATGGAAAGGTTCGTGAAAGGAATATAGCGAAGGGTTTTTATCTCAACCTTTCTTCCGAGGTTCTCTTCAAAGAGATTAATTATTACCGATTTTGCCTTTACAGGGAGGATAATGGTATTAATCAGAAATATGCCCAGAACCACCAGGCCCACAGCAATAAGCACACTTTTAAAGATTGTATTTTTCATATTAATAGTACTCCGGATCCCACAGGCCCCGTTCGTTTTCCCGGGCCTCTAACTGCATCTTTATGAACATATCCACGTGTTTTATATTAGGAGGGAAGGTATAAAGCTGGCCGTAGCCCTGCTTTAATATCTCTGCGTTTAACATTTTTCCATCAGGCAAGTAGACATATGCCAAGAGCCTGCCGTATCTGTCCCTTTTTTCAGCATCATATTCAAGTGTTACTGTTTTACCCAGGGCAAGCCTTTTAGTAAACTCTGTAGCCTCTTTACCCATGGCAATTATCATCTGGCTCTCTTTGCCTGTCCGCTTCATGTCGCGTTCAAGCTTTCTATTAACCCTTGTCTCAGGCGTATCTATTCCAATGAGCCTTACTCTTTCGGTTGTATTTAATTCTATTGTATCGCCGTCTATAACCCTTGTGACAATGTAAGTATCGCCTGCCTCACTACATCCCGGAAGGGCACAGAGGAGCATAGCCAGAATTAAATTGAACTGCAATATCTTTTTCATATATTTCTAAAAATCTGGGGTAGGTGAGGAGATTCGAACTCCCGACCACTTGAGCCACAGTCAAGTGCTCTAACCAGCTGAGCTACACCTACCGTAGGTTTTTTAATCCAAGTGAATTATGCAATGGCAATTTCTACAAAGCCATTCCAAGTTTTTTAGCTTATTGTTCTTCCTGTTGGAATCGCGGTGATGAACAACTAAAACTCTCTTATCAACAATGCCACAAATGCTACATTTTTCCCGCTTGCCATATTTTTTTAACAACCGTCTATAGACATTGTAGCCGGTTATCCAATTTGGTGCATTTTCACCGCAACGTACATTTTCGTTTTCCCATGAACAATGGCAGTTTTTCGAGCAAAAGAATTTCTTGCTTTTAGACTTCTTAAAATCTCTAGGAGTTCTATAAATTTCCTTTCCACAATAGTCGCATCGAAGCCATTTACCATTAAATTGGGCTTTGGGTTGGCATTTTTT
>CAYVIU010000004.1:0-30069 GCA_964451625.1 uncultured Planctomycetia bacterium
ATCTCCCCCTTGATTAAATTCACTAATCCCTCGGTGCTTAAATTGTATTTATTTAATAAAACCTTCCTTGGCCCATGTTCCACAAACTCATCCGGAAGCCCTACTGTTTCAAGTGTTACGCCTTTTATCTTTTCTCTTTCGATAAACTCTCCTATCGCACTTCCGAATCCGCCGCTTACAACACCTTCTTCAAGAGTTACTATCTTTTTTATGCGGGAGGTAAGCTCCTCAAGTAAATCCTCGTCGAGAGGTTTTATGAATCTGGCGTTGATTACTTCCGCGTTTATATGCTGTTTAGCCAATCTTTCCGCAACCTCCATTGCAGTGCCCACCATGCTGCCAAGGGCAATGATTGCGATATCCTTTCCCTTTTTGAGGGTTTCGAACTTACCTAATGCTATTTCTTCCGGATTCGGATGGTTAAACACTGATATCGGGCTTCCTTTTGGATAGCGAATGGCAATGGGTTTATTCAGTTTAAGGGCAAATTCAAGCATGCGATCAAGTTCGTCTGTATCGCTTGGCGCGCAAATTGTTAAATTAGGTATATGCCTCAAATAGGCTATATCGAATGCCCCGTGATGCGTGGGGCCGTCATCTCCTGACAAACCTGCTCGGTCAAGAGAGAACACAACAGGGAGATTCTGCAGGCACACATCATGGATAATCTGATCATATGCCCTCTGCAGGAATGTAGAGTATATCGCTACCACAGGTTTAAGGCCGCCCTTTGCAAGGCCTGCCGCAAATCCTGCAGCATGGGCCTCTGCTATTCCCACATCGAAAAACCGATCCGGATATTCCCTGGCAAACTTATTGAGGCCCGTTCCGTCGGGCATGGCCGCTGTTATCGCTGCTATTTTCTTATCAACTCCTGCAAGCTGCGTAATCTTTTCACAGAAACTCTGAGTAAATGTCTTTTCCTTTTTTACCTTATTCTTTTTGCCGGTTGTTATATTAAAATTAAATGCCGAATGAAAATCTGAAGGGCTTTCCTCGGCAAATTTATAGCCTTTTCCTTTTTTGGTGAGTATATGGAGAAGTACCGGGGTCTTGAGAGTCGTAATGTTTTTCAGTGTTGCAAGCAATAAATCAATATTATGCCCGTCAATCGGGCCGAAATATCTGAAACCCATCTCTTCAAAGAATATTCCCGGGACAAGGAGGTTTTTCACCCCTTCCTCAAAGCGCCTGGCTGCCCTGGCAGCGCGTTTTCCGATGCCCGGGATCTTTGTTACAAAAGTTTCTACTTCCTTGCGGACTTTATTGTATACAGGGTTCGCTATGATTCTGTTCAGATATGCGCTCAGGGCACCGACTGTCGGAGATATGGAAAGTTCGTTATCATTTAATATAACCAGGAGATCCTTTTTCATGTGCCCCACTTGATTCATCGCCTCAAATGCCATACCGCCTGCCAGGGCCGCATCTCCTATAACTGCGACTATTTTGCTGTTCTCTTTCCCTGCATCGCGGCTTGCGGCCAGGCCCAGTGCCGTGGAAATCGAGGTAGAGCTGTGGCCTACCGTAAATACATCATATTCACTCTCATTCTTCGACGGAAAACCGCTTATCCCGCCAAGCTGCCTCAGGGTGGGAAATCTCTTTTTTCTGCCGGTTATGATCTTGTGGGCGTAAGACTGGTGGCCTACATCCCAGACGATTTTGTCTTTTGGTGTATTCAACAGATAGTGGAGAGCTATTGTAAGTTCAACTGCGCCAAGGCTTGATGCAAGATGCCCGCCGTTTTTGGATACGATATCTATTATAAACTCGCGGATCTCTCCCGCAAGCCTTGGGAGTTCGGCTGTGGAGAGTTTTTTCAGGTCTTTAGGGCTATTTATTTTATCGAGCAGCTTTGCCATGGTTATTTTGTCTTTTTGGGCTGTTTTTCCACCTTTTCTTCATCGAACAATTCTGTTTCGAACTTCCCGGAGCCTGTTTTCACCAAAAGTTCTACTTTTCTCTTTGCGGCCTCAAGTTTTTTTGCGCACATCCTGGAGAACTTTATCCCTTCCTCATATTTTGCCAGGGATTCATCCAGGGAAAGGTCCCCTTTTTCCAGTTTTTCAACAATATTTTCCAATTTTTTAAGCGCGTCTTCAAATTTAACTTCTGGCATGTTAATCGCCTCCTTGTTCTGTACTCTCAACCCTGCTTATAAACGAACCTTTTCTTAGGCGTGTTTTTACTCTGTCTCCTGATTTAAGGGATTTTATATCTTTCAAAACTTTTTTAGTGGTAATATTTGCGGTAATGCTGTATCCTCTCTCCAGCACTGCAAATGGGCTGAGCGCATCGAGTTTCCCCCATATATTCTGGAGTTTTTGTGCCGTAATATCAACAAAGTGCTTCATCCTGAGTGCAAGGCCCTTTATAATATCATCCAATTCCTGTTCGTATTGCTGGAACATGTCCTGCGGGACCTGATTGAGCCTCTCTACCAGGTCATTTAACGACTTTATAAGGTCCTCTTTTCTCGGTATGACCAGTTCTGCTGCTGCCGACGGAGTAGGTGTGCGAAAATCACTTACAAAGTCGGTTATCGTCCAGTCAGTGTCATGGCCCACACCGCTTATTATGGGGATCTCGGAGTTAAATATGGCGCGCGCCACAACTTCTTCATTAAATGACCATAAATCCTCAAGGCTCCCGCCGCCCCTTGCCACGATTATCACATCCACTTTTTTGAATTTGTTAAAGTCTTCGATTGCAGAGGCTATTTCAAGTGCAGAGCCTTTGCCCTGGACTCTTACAGGGCTGATAATAACATCAATGTTCTGGAATCTCCTTTTTGTCACGTTCAATATATCCCTTATTGCGGCACCTGTGGGTGAGGTTACAACACCTATTCTATAGGGTAGGTATGGAATGGGTTTTTTTCTGGATTTATCGAAGAGCCCTTCTTTTTGAAGGCGCTTTTTTAATTGTTCAAAGGCAAGCTGGAGCGAGCCTATGCCCTTTGGTTCAATGTTTTCTATGTAGAGCTGGTACTGGCCCCTCTTGTCATATACACCAATCTTACCAAAGGCAACCACCTTAAGGCCGTTCTCCATTTTAAACTTCAGGTCCTGGTTGGTCCGTTTAAAAATGACGCAGTTTAAAATGCTCCCCTCGTCTTTGAGGCTGAAATACATGTGGCCTGATGTGTGCCGTATAAAATTGGAGACCTCGCCTTCGACCCAAACTTTTGCAAAGGTGTCCTCAAGGACAACCTTTATGTACCGTGTGAGTTCGCTTACCGAATATATGTGTTTTTTGGTTTCGGTTCGTGTCATTTTAGATATCCGTCTATGGACCGTGCCGCAGCTTTACCGGCGCCCATTGCCTTTATCACTGTTGCCTTGCCGCCGGATATATCCCCGCCTGCAAATATTCCTGGGAGAGATGTTTCTGTATCGGGTTTTGTCTCAATATAACCGCGTTTTGTAAGGTTAAGCCCTGGTACAGTGGAAAGCAAAAGAGGGTTTGGCCCCTGGCCTATAGCGCATACAACTGTGCCTGTTTCAAGTGTAAATTCGGATCCTTTAATCGGGACAGGCCTTCGCCTGCCGCTCTGGTCAGGTTCGCCAAGTTTGTTTCTGATGCAGGTCATCTCTTTTACTTGAGCTTTGTCGTCGCCTGTTATTTCAATGGGGTTTGTCAAAAATTCGAATTTTATGGCTTCTTCCTTTGCATTTTCTATTTCTTCTATCCGGGCAGGCATTTCCTTTTCACTTCTTCTGTAAACACATATGACCTCTTTTGCGCCGAGGCGTTTTGCGCATCTTGCAGAGTCCATCGCCACGTTTCCGCCGCCTATTACCGTAACCGTGCCCTTTAGTTTTATGGGTGTGTCATATTCCGGGAAAAGATAGGCCTTCATAAGGTTTGTCCTTGTCAAAAACTCATTTGCCGAGTATACTCCGACGAGATTTTCGCCCTTGATGCCTAAAAAATACGGAAGCCCTGCCCCTGTCCCGATAAACGCCGCCTCAAAACCTTCTTTTTTTAAGTCGTCCATTGTGGCTGATTTTCCGATTACCATGTTTAATTTAATTTCGACCCCGAGCGATTTAATGTAATCGACTTCAATATCAACGATTTTCTTGGGCAGCCTGAATTCCGGGATTCCGTAGACGAGAACGCCTCCGGTTTTGTGCAATGACTCAAAAATCGTGACCTTGTACCCCATTTTTGCCAGGTCTGCCGCGCAGGTCAGGCCTGCCGGCCCTGAGCCTACGACAGCTATTTTTTTCCCGTTTTGTTTTTTGGTTTTACCAGGCCTTTTGGGATGAGACATCTCCCAGTCAGCGGCAAAACGTTCGAGATACCCTATTTTTATCCCCTTTTGCTTCTTGGTCAGAATACAGGCCTTCTCGCACTGGTCTTCCTGGGGGCAAACCCTGCCGCAAATTGCAGGCAGGCTGTTCTTTTCCTTTATTTTTTCGGCGGCTTCACCGAATTTCTTCGATTTTATAAGCGTTATAAACCTGGGTATATCTATCTCTACAGGGCAGCCTGCTATGCAAAGGGCCTTTTTACAATTAAGGCAGCGCGCGGCCTCTTTCACTGCCTCGCTCTCCGTAAGCCCAAGGGCTACTTCATTAAAATTCTTTATCCTTTTAGCTGCTGTCTGTTTTTTCACCCTGTTAGACCTTTTTATTCCTTTACCCTCTTAGACCCGCTATGAGGTCTAACAGGGTTCATTTCGATTTACACCTGCATTTTTCAAAAACCTTCAAGGACCACATCTCTTCCTCTTTAAAACGGGACTGTCTCTTCATAAACTCGTCGAAATCCACTTCGTGGCCGTCAAACTCCGGGCCGTCAACGCATGCGAATTTTGTCTTGTCCCCCACTGTAACGCGGCAGGTGCCGCACATGCCTGTGGCATCCACCATATTGGCATCGAGCGATACTACTGTTTTCAGGTTATATTTTTTTGTTACGTCGCATACGGCCCTCATCATGACATCAGGCCCGACACAGTAACAGAGGTCGAACTTTTCCTTTTTGAGGAGTTTATTAAGCGGCCGGGTTACAAGGCCTTTTTCACCGGATGAGCCGTCGTCGGTTGTGACAAAAAACTCGTCGCTCACTTTTTTTACTTCCTCATCAAGTATCAGGAGTTCCTTTGTCCTGGCCCCGATAATAGTGGTGTTCTTATTTCCGTTCTCCTTTGAGAGCCTTGCAACCGGATAGAGTTCTGCGATTCCTATTCCCCCGCCGACAAAAATGATCCTTCCCTGTTTACTAACCACGGTTGGCCTGCCAAGCGGGCCGGCTATGTTCAAAATCTCATCTCCTTTGCCTAAGGCGGCGAGTTTCTTTGTGGTTTTGCCGACTTCCTGGAAGATGATAGAGATAAGGCCTTTGGATTTATCGGAATCGCATACGGTAAGAGGGATTCTCTCGGCCTTTTCATCCAGGTGTATGATTACAAATTGGCCCGGCTCAGCCTTTTTTGCAATATGCTCCGCTTCAATCGCGAATCTTATCGTAACAGAGTTTAATTTTTCTTTTTTTATAATCTTATTCATTTAAAGCTTTTCTTGTACGCGCTCTATTGAGCGCGCCTTTCCGGTTTTTTCATCGATATCTACAACAACACCCTGGAGTTGGACGTTTTCCTCGGCCATTTCAAAGCGTGTGGGCAGCTGCGTAATAAATCTTGTGAGGATCTGTTCTTTTTTTCTGCCTATGACTGAGTCATGCGGGCCTGTCATGCCAAGATCCGTGATATAGGCTGTGCCTTTGGGCAGGATTCTTTCATCAGCCGTCTGGACATGTGTGTGTGTTCCGCAAACAGCGCTAACTAAACCGTCTAAATACCAGCCGAGCGCGATTTTTTCACTTGTGGCCTCTGCATGGATGTCTATAAGTATTATCGGCGTCTGGGCCTTAAGCTTTTCTATTTCTTCTCTGGCGGCCCTGAACGGGCATTCTACCGGCTCCATAAAGGTTCTTCCAACGAGGTTGATTATGCCGACCTTAACGCCTTTTTTAGTCTTGATTACAGTTGACCCGGCACCAGGGGCACCGGCCGGATAATTAAGCGGCCTGAGGATCCTTGCTTCACTGCCAAGGATCTCGACAATTTCTTTCCTCTTCCAGATGTGATCGCCGGATGTGATTGCATTTATGCCGTATCCAAAAAGCTCCTCGGCAAGCCTTGGCGTAAGGCCGCTTCCTCCGGCTGAGTTCTCGCCGTTTGCAAGGACTAAGTCAATCTTTTCGGCCTTCTTTACTTTTGGAATAAGCTCTTTGGCCGCCCTTCTTCCCGGGCTTCCTACAATATCACCGAGATACAGGATTTTCATTTCCACCACCTTTTCGACCGCGTAGGTCGACCGCGTAAGTTTGACCGCGTAGGTCGACCTACGCGGTCAAATCGGTTTATTTGGCGTATTCGATTGCCCTTGTTTCCCGAATAACCGTTACCTTGATCTGACCCGGATATTCGAGCCCTTCTTCGATCCTTTTTGTGATATCCCTTGCCATGCTTGCTGCCTGGGCATCTGTGATCATATTGGGCTGGACTATGACACGGATTTCTCTGCCCGCCTGGATGGCATATGCCTTTTCCACGCCCTTAAATGAATCTGCGATAGATTCCAGTTTTTCAAGGCGCTTTACATATTTTTCTAAAGTCTCGCGCCTTGCGCCGGGACGCGTTGCGCTTATCGCGTCAGCTGCCTGGACCAGAACCGCCAAAAGTGTGCGCGCCTCTATGTCCTGGTGATGCGCCTCTATTGCGTGAACGATTGTATCGGTTTCATTGTATTTTTTGGCAAGGTCAGCACCTATCTTGGCGTGCGTACCTTCCACTTCATGGGAAACTGCCTTTCCGATGTCATGAAGCAGGCCGATACGCCTTGCGAGATGGAAATCGATCTTGAGTTCTCTTGCTATCACTCCCATGAGTTACGCTACTTCTTTGCAATGCTGGAGCACGTTCTGGCCATAGCTGGTCCTGTATTTAAGCCGGCCGAGAAGCCTTATGATCTCGGGGTGCACAGTCCTCAGGCCCACATCAAAAACGGCCTTCTCGCCTTCTTCGCGAATAGTCTCGGCCATCTCTTTTTTCACTTTCTCAACAACATCTTCAATGCGGCCCGGGTGGATCCTCCCGTCTTCAATGAGCCTTTCAAGGGCAATCCTTGCGACTTCCCTTTTTACAATATCAAACCCTGAAATAATCACCGCCTCAGGCGTATCGTCTACTATGACATCTATGCCTGTGGCTATCTCAAGCGCTCGGATGTTTCTGCCTTCGCGGCCTATGATCCTCCCCTTCATCTCGTCTCCGGGAAGGTGTACTACACTGACAGTAGTTTCTACTGTATGGTCCGCCGCGCACTTCTGGATGGCAAGCCCTATAATCTTCCTTGCCTCTTTGTCGGCCTTGACTTTTGTTTCTTCTTCAACCTTTTTGATAATAACACCTGCTTCACTCTTTACATCGTCCTCGATCCTTTTTAAAAGAAGTTTTCTCGCCTCATCTTTGCTCAACCCTGCGATTTTCTGAAGCTTGTGCTTTTCATCTTCTATGAGTTTTTCTAATTCCTGCCTCCTTGAAACAACCTGCCTTTCTTTTGCAACAATACCTCTTTCCTTTTCTACTACATCTTTTTCCTTCCTGTCAAGAAGGTCTACTTTTCTGTCGATGTTTTCTTCCTTCTGAACAAGCCTTTTTTCAAGGCCTGCCAGCTCTATCCTGCGGTCTTTTGTCTCCTTTTCAAAATCATTGCGCATCTTGTAGAGAAGATCTTTTGCTTCAAGCTCTATCTCCCGTCGGCGGTTCTCAACCTCTTTCTTGCTCTCCTCCAGGATGATCTTTGCCTCTTTTTCAGCTGATTTCAGGCGCCTGATAGATATAACCTTTCTTATCGCATATCCCAAAAGAAAGAAAAACGCACATCCAAGGATGCCTAAGCCAATATTCACAGTTATGCTGCCTGTCATTGTGGTACCTCCTATCTATGTTATGCGCGCTGATCCAGCACGCTATTAGTTTGTGATTACTAAATCGACGGGGATATCGTGGGGACTGACCGGAATGGACTTTTTAATCTGGAAATCGAACCCGAGGGCAATTGTCTTTACAGTATTCGGCAATTTGCTCAAAAATCTATCAAAATAACCCTTCCCGCGGCCGAGCCTTGCACCGTTTCTCTCAAATGCAATGCCCGGGACTATTACAATCTCCATATCTCTTGCGCGAAAAGAACTACTGGCCTCGTTTTTAGGCTGTAATACCCCTATTGGTCCCCTTTCCAGGTCTTCGTCCATGTTTTTCAGTTCCACGATCCTTAAACTATCCCCTTCTACTCTTGGTGCAAAAACTCTTTTACTCATCTTTAATGAATCTTTTATGATTTCTCCGGTACTCACCTCGGTATCCAGAGAGATATAACACACTATATTTTTGGCTTTCCTGAATTCCGGCAGAGAAAAAACTTTATTTTTAATAATCGTGCTTTTTTCTTTTCTTTCGCCGGGCCCCTGGCTGTTTAATCTGGCCAGGACCTCTTTTCTTACTACGCCCTTTTCGTCCATCTAGATTGCTTGTTTTATTACCTTATCGTACTGGAGTGACCCGGTGATGGCCTGGGCAACGTTTGTCAGGTGGTCGCCTATCTTCTCCATGTTATTTACAAAATCAAGGAATATTATCCCGCTTATGACATAGCACTTGCCTGCATTTAAGCGTTCAATGTGCTTTTGCCTGAACTCCATCTGGTATCTGTTAAGCACGTCTTCTCTTGCAAGGGCCTTTTTGGCGCTTTTAACATCTGATTCTTTGAGCGCGAAGATAACCTTGGTTATCATACTGTCTACTTCGTTATACATAAGGCGCAGTTCGCGGATCGCGTCTTCGCTAAAGGGGAGTTTTTCCTCGATGGCGCGTTCTGCAAGCTCCACCAGGTTTTCGGCATGGTCTCCAACCCTTTCGATGTCGTTTACGGAATGTAATAATACGGGAATCTCTTCTGATTCCTCGCGGGTGAGGTTCCTTTGTGAAAGTTCCACGAGATACTGGGTTATTTCTCTCTGTAAATTATCAATGGCGTCTTCTTCTTTCCTTACCTTGCCCAACTGCTTGATGTTCCGGTTAAAGAATCCATTCATTGCATCGCGAAGCGCATCCTGGCTGAACTGCGTCATCCGTACGATTTCATTTGTGGCCTGGTCAAGTGCGATAGGCGGGGTATTCAAAAGGTGTTTTTCCAGGAATTGCGGCTCTGCGTGGGCTTCGTCTACTTCCCCGGGCACCACAATCTTTGAAACCTTCTCCAATAACCCCATAAGCGGCAAAAATGCTACTGTGTTTACAATATTAAAAACCGTATGGGAATTGGCTATATGTCTCAGTATGTTTCCGTCGGTTGCCTGGCCAGGTGTTATGAACTCTATAAATCTCAGATACATGCCATTGTTGACAAAGTATAATATGTATGCCACGCCGATTACATTAAAAAATGTGTGTACCATCGCAGCCCTTCTTGAAGATATGTTTGTGCCTATACTGGCAAGTTGTGCAGTTATGGTAGTTCCGATATTGGTGCCAAGGACAAGATAGATCGCACCTTCAAGAGGTATAAGGCCTGTTGCGGCAAGCGCCATGATCAGACCGATCGACGCAGTTGAAGACTGTACTGCTACGGTCACGAGTGTGCCGGCAACCACACCTAATACAGGGTTAACACTAAAGTTCGTTAAAAACATCTTTATATTTTCACTGTCTCTTAAAGGGTGTAGGACGTCTTTCATGATCATCAATCCCAGAAATAATATTCCAAATCCCAGAATAGTCTCGCCCAGGAACTTTACATTTTTCTTCTTGGCCACCATCCACAGAAGAAATCCTAATCCGATAGCAGGGAGTGCGTATTTATGAATTTGGAATGCGATAATCTGGGCAGTTATGGTGGTTCCTATGTTCGCACCCATTATTACGCCTATAGCCTGCTTCAGGACCATGAGCCCTGCATTAACAAAGCCGACAACCATGACAGTGGTCACACTTGAAGACTGCACTATAGCCGTTACCATAGCCCCTATAAAGATTCCGACTATAGGCTTATCTGTCAGGATCTTTAAAATCTGACGGAGTTTATGGCCGGCAATCTTCTGAAGCCCTTCCGAAAGGAGCTTCATTCCAAAAAGAAATAATCCTAAACCTCCTACTATGCCGAAAACAATCGTCTGTGTCATAATCCCCTACTTTTTCTTTTCCTTTTTTTTAAAATAATCATCAATCGCGCCTTTTAGCGCGTTTTCTGCCAGAACCGAACAGTGCATCTTGACCGGAGGAAGGCCGCCGAGTGCTTCGGCTACGGCCCTGTTTGAAATTTTTAAAGCCTCATCAACTGTTTTTCCCTTAACAAGTTCTGTAACCATACTACTCGTCGAAATAGCGGCTCCACAACCCAGAGTTTTAAACTTTGCATCTACTATTATTCCATTTCTAACTTTTATATACATTTCCATGATGTCGCCACATTGTGGATTTCCTACGTGACCGATACCATCGGCGTCTGGCATTTCGCCGACGTTTCTCGGATTCTTGAAATGATCCATTACCTTTTCTGAGTATTGTTCGAATGCCATTATTTCTCCTTGTATAGAGGAGACATTTTTCTTAATCTATTTATTATAGGTGGAAGTTTTTCTATTGTATAGTCAATGTCTTCCTCGGTGTTTGTTCTGCCTAATGAAAATCTTATAGAACCCTGCGCTGTCAGATGAGATAACCCCATTGCCAGTAAAACATGGGAGGGTTCCAGGCTGCCGGATGTACACGCAGATCCTGTTGAAACAGCAATGCCCTCCATATCTAGATTTAGAATGATAGATTCACCTTCTATGTATTTAAAACTTATATTAAGTGTGTTTGGAAGGCGTTTTTCAGGATGGCCGTTCAGTTTTACCTCTTTTATATTCTTTTTTATGCCTTCGTAGAGGCGTTCGCGCAAGGTCCTAAGCTTTTTCGCTTCGGAATTCATCTCTTTCATGGCGATAAGAGCGGCCTTTCCCAAACCCACTATGGCCGGGACGTTTTCAGTCCCTGCGCGGCGGTTTTTCTCATGGTGGCCGCCTTGTTGGATAGAGCTTATCCTGGTCCCTTTTTTAATGTACAATGCCCCCGCACCTTTCGGGCCATAGAACTTGTGTCCGGATAAACTCAAGAGGTCCACACCAAGCTTTTTGACATCAACCGGGACCTTTCCAACGGCCTGCACTGCATCCGTGTGGACTGTTACACCCTTATCTTTTGTAATCTTTGCCACTTCCTCGATCGGTTCAATTGTGCCCATCTCATTGTTGGCATACATCATGGTTACAAGAATTGCCTTATCAGTAATGGACTTTTTAAGCTCATCGAGTTTGATTATGCCGTATTCATCCACGCCGACAAACGCTGTGTGATAACCTTTTTTTGCCAGGAACTTACATGAGTTCTCCACTGCATGGTGTTCAATGGTACTTGTTATGATGTGATTTCCTTTTTCTTTTAAGGCGAGGGCCACGCCCTTGACGGCAAAGTTGTCGCTTTCTGTGCCGCCGCTTGTAAATACGATTTCGTCGGGTGAGGCGGCGCCGATTAGTTGGGCAACACTTGTCCTTGCCTCTTCAACCGCACTTCTTGCAGTCCTTCCGAATTGGTGGACGCTGGAGGGATTGCCGAATGTGTCTTTATAAAATGGCAGCATTGCATCCAGGACTTCAGGATGGGTTGGGGTGGTGGCGTTGTTATCTAGGTATACTCGTTTTTGCATATATATCCCATATAATTATACTAAATAGATAGGTAATTGGCAAGCACGAAAAAAGGCTATTTTGTGAGGGGTTGTATCGGTGGGGACACTTTCCTTCGAAAAAATTATGTTGGAAAGTGTCCCCTAGCTTATGATAATATGCTAAGTTTACGGGGTTTTCCGGCCCTGGAATAGTCTTTGGGCGGGTAGATCTCCTTTAACAAAGCGAGCCTTCCCGTTTTTTTAAGGTCATTATATATCAATGTCCACACGCAGTCTCTGTCCTTGTCTACCTCGCATTTACCTTTGTCCGTGCCGCCGCAGGGGCCGTTCAGCATGCCCTTGGGGCAGCGTGTAACAGGACAAATGCCTCCGGTAAACTCCAGTATGCATTCTCCACAGGCAGAGCATTTTTCTAAAAATACCCCTTCTTTGTCAACGGCGCCCATGAACAATGTATCGCAACCGGCGTGAACTATCTTCCCAAATCTATCATTGTCTTTTATAGACTGAATCCCAAGCCCGCAAGCCAAAACCAATATGGAATCTGCCTCTCCTAACGCCTTTTTATTCTTTGCAAAGGCAATCCTGATCTGGCTGGCCACGCAAGGTGCCTTTGGCACAACCCAGCCTGTGACGGTCTTGCCGGAGGCTTCCAGGGCCTTTTTCATTTCCAGGACCTCTGCTTCCCCGCCGGCCTTGCAGGTAGTGGAACACTCCCCGCATCCGACGATAAAGACCTTCTTCTCCCCGCCCAGGTATTTCAGGATTTCCTTAAATTCTTTCTGCTTGCTTATAATCATTTAAACTGCTTCCACCTTTTTAATGGATGGTACTCTTTCTTTTAACCTCTGTTCAACAAAATTTGTAAGCGTCATCTGGCTCATGGGGCATCCTGCGCACGCTCCCTTAAGCCTTACCTTGACTACGCCTTCAGTTACATCTACCAATTCTATATCGCCCCCGTCGGCCTGAAGGTTCGGACGGATTTCTGATATAGCGTTTTTGATTTCGTCTATCATGAACAGCTCCTTTCGAAATGCCGCTTAGCGGGATGATACCCGTATCTTGACCTTGTTGATTTCCACGCTCATCTGGCCCAGTCGGGTAATTATCTCTTTTTGATTCTGCAGTATCTCACTCAATTTTTGTGAAATTCCACTGTCGCCCTGTGCCTTGATAGGCAAAACAGCTGTCCACAAAAATACTACGGCTAAAAATATCGCAACGAGCAATGCAAAAGACCATTTTTTTCTCATCTCTTTTCTCCTGCCAGTGTAATAGTGGGTTGAAATCTCTCTTTATTCATCAAATCAAGCCTTCTGATTACAAATAAAGAAACAATCAAAAGCGCCAGGGCTCCTCCAACGGAAAATATCTCCTTAAGATGGGCAAGCCCCATGAAATTGGCCAAAAAATTGCCTGTGAAAAGCCCTGAAAGCAATCCCAAGAGAGGCAGCGCATACACTATTACAGCCCCTTTTAAGATTACTGCGTCATCCATGTGTAAAAGAACTCTATCGCCTGCCCCCGCGCCTATGGAATTATCAAGTTCGATATGCATCAGCTTCTTATCGTGTTTGGTGCAGAGCTTGCATCCTGTACACGCAGGGTTTCGTTCTATCTCAACGGTGATTTTTCCGTTTTTAACCCGGGAAATAACGCCTTCTTCTACCATTTTTATTATAGCACAGCTTTAGAATCTCTTCAATTACTCTTTTCAAGGTCCTTAAGCCACTGGCCTATCTTTTTTTCATAGCCAATTGCCGTCGGGATATAGTATTTTTTCTTGTCCGGTATGTATTCCTGTTCTACAAAGTGATTTTCATGGTCGTGGGCATATTTATAGCCCTGGCCATGACCGAGCCTTTTTGCCCCTTTATAGCTGGCGTCCCTCAAATGCACGGGTACCTCCATGGTGCGGCCCATCTCTACGTCTTTAAGCGCCCTTTCTATGCCGAGATACGCGGCGTTTGATTTGGGTGCGGTGGCTATATAAACTGTTGCCTGCGCAAGGGGTATCCTTGCCTCAGGCATACCTATGAATTCTGATACCTGGAGGGCTGCATTTGCCACAACAATCGCCTGCGGATCTGCGTTGCCTACGTCTTCGGCGGCGCATATTACAATTCTACGCGCTATGAACCGAGGGTCCTCGCCTGCGTAGATCATTTTTGCAAGCCAGTAAAGCGCGGCATCAGGGTCTGAACCGCGCATGCTCTTTATGAATGCGGATATGGTGTCATAGTGGCCATCTTCGTTCTTGTCATACAAAACTGCTTTCTTCTGGATGGACTCCTCGGCTGTTACGAGGTCAAAATCTATTGTACCCTTCTTTGCCTTTGTAGTAAGCACGCCTACTTCGAGTGCGTTCATTGCCCGGCGCGCATCTCCGTCGGAGCGGGAGGCGATGTGCTCGAGCGCTGCATCATGTATTTTAATCTTCTTTTTACCGAAACCCCTCTCTTTATCGGCTATTGCCCGTTTTAAAACAATTTTTAAGTCGTCTATGGAAAGGGGTTTTAGTTCAAAGACCTGTGACCTTGAAATAAGCGGGGCAACGATTGAGAAAAACGGGTTGGAGACTGTGGCACCTATAAGGATGGGGTTGCCTTCTTCCACGTCCGGCATCAGGACATCCTGCTGGGCCTTGTTAAAACGATGTATTTCATCGATAAAGAGTATTGTCCTTTTGCCGTCAATTGCCCTTTTCTTCTTTGCCTGGGCAATAATGGTCCTCATCTCCTGGACATTGCTTGTGGTGGCATTGATCCTTGAAAAGTGAGAGCCCGTAACATTGCTTACTACGTAAGCAAGGGTCGTCTTGCCGCATCCGGGCGGGCCGTAGAGGATTAAAGAGGTAATCCTGTCGGCCTGGATAGCCCTTTTAAGGAGTTTTCCTTCTCCAAGGATGTGCCCCTGGCCGGCAAATTCCTCCAGGGTCCTCGGCCTCATCCTGACGGCCAGAGGCATCCTTAATTCCTTGTTTTTGGTCTCTTTCCCCTCGAATAGATCCATGATTACACAATAGCATAAACAGGGTTAAATTACAATAGGTAAGGGGAGGGGGACACTTCTCGCTTCAAATCTGGGACACTTCTCCTCACGATTTGAGAACCGTCCCTAAAACGGGCAAAGAAAAAACCCCGCGGGTGTCGTGTGGAATTAACAGAAGTTCTGAACCTGTTTAGTTACAGGTGGGTGCTCTCTTGCCGCATCCTCGGACACAGCAAAGTTAAGCTCCCCTTTTTTTCATGTTGGTTCAAACTCTGCCAATCGAACCACGAACACCGCAGGGGTATATCCACCCCCAAGTATATCATAATTTTCCGGAATTGCAATATGGCTAGCGGATTTGTGCGCCGAGCTGATCTTTTAATGCGGAGGTAATTTCGGAATGGAGTTTATTTACTTCATTATCGGTGAGGGTCCTGTCTTTGGCCTGGTATTCTATGGAATAACTGAGGCCTTTTTTGCCTTCGGGGATTTGTTTTCCTTTGTACTGATCAAAGAAATCCACTTTTTTTACGAGCGCACCGCCTGATTTTTTAATGGTTGAGGCAATCTTTTCTCTTAAAACGGTTTCGTCTACAATTATGGATAAATCCCTTGCTGCCGACGGGAATTTTGTAATCTCACGGAATCTTTTATGGAGTTTTGCTGCTTTTATAAGAGGCCGGACTGCCATCTGGGCAATAAACACGCCTTGCTTTATATCAAATGAGCCGAGTGTCTTCTTTGAAGCCCCGGCCATGATACCAACCCCCTGGGAATCTATGCTTATGACAGATTTTCCTTCCCTGGAAAATGCCTTTTCGATATTGATGGAATAATTTCTGATGCCGAGCCTTTCAAAGAGGCTCTCTATTATGCCTTTTAAATAAAACAGGTCCACTTTTTTTCTGTTCAGCCAGAACCCCGAGGCAAGGCCCGTCAGGGATATCGCCAGGCATTCGATCTCGCCGCCGGATTCAAGGTAGACCTTTCCCAACTCAAAGAGCTTCTGGTCCTTGAGGCGCCTGTTTATGTTTCTTGAGATTATATTGAGGGAACCCGGGACAAGTGTGGGCCGCATTACCTCCTGCTCAGAGCTTAACGGATTTTTTATGTGTATGATGTCCTGCTTGTTTATTCCGTCGAGAGATTCAAGATATTTCTCCGAAATAAGGCTGTAGGTGATTATTTCGTTCAGGCCTAAAGATACAAGTGTATTTTTTATGGTATCCTTTATCAGCCTTCTTTCTTCGCAGCCGTCAAAATCAAAATTTTTCTTCTGTGTCTGGTCCACCATGGCCGGAATCGTTGAAGAGAATTTGTCATAACCGTATATGCGGGCTATTTCCTCTATTAAATCTATCTCTTTCTTTAAATCCTGCCTGAATCCGGGAATGGCAACGGACAATTTATCTTTAGAACCTGCTTTGACCTTAAGCCCCAGGTTTATTAATGTCTTTTTGATAAAGGCATTCGAGATATCACCGCCTAAAACTGATTTTATTTTTGAAGGGCGTACTGTTACGAGTTTTTTAGTACTCTTTTTTGCGCCTGCATCCGTTATCGGGCCTGCCTTACCACCGCACAGCTCCAATATTAAAGATACTGCCCTGTCTGAAGTGGGTATAACACCATCTATGTCAACCGATCTCTCGAACCGATACGAGCTTTCGGAAACAAGCCCGAGTTTGCGGGATGTCCTCCTTACAGAAATTGGATTAAAGTACGCGCTTTCCAGTAAAATAGTCTTTGTGGAGCTTGTTACCTCTGAATTTGCCGATCCCATTACCCCGCCTACTGCAACAGCGCGTTTTCCGTCCGCTATCACAAGCATATTCCCTGACAAGGCCCTCTGGTCTCCGTCGATAGTTGTGATTTTTTCATCCTTTTTTGCGCGGCGTACAATTATTTTTTTGTCTTCCAGTCTATCATAATCAAAGGCGTGGAGAGGCTGACCGGATTCAAAAAGACAGAAGTTTGTGATATCCACTACATTGTTTACCGGCCTCAGATT
Source organism: uncultured Planctomycetia bacterium (assembly GCA_964451625.1). Classification (GTDB taxonomy): domain Bacteria; phylum Omnitrophota; class Gorgyraeia; order JABMRJ01; family CAYVIU01; genus CAYVIU01. The sequence continues at coordinate 16,753 of CAYVIU010000004.1, forward strand.
CATTTTTTCCAGTTTTTCAACAAGCCACTTGGGTGAAGGGCCGACATTTACACCTTCAATAATCCTCGCGGTGTATTTCGGGCAGAGGTCTTTGTCTTTTATCTCAATTGCAGCTTTAAGCTTTAAGCTGTAAGCTGTAAGCTTAGGTTTATTAACCTTGAGTTTCTTGCCTGTAATTGCAGCTGTCTCGCGAGCAATGCCTATATAGCTTAACCAATCAGGCCGATTAGGAGTTATTTCGAACTCCATTATAGAATCGTTGCCGATTTTTTCAATAGAAGTCACTTCCAAACCGGCCATGGTAAGTTCCTGGGCCAATTTCTCCGCTTCTAGTTTAATATCAACGTACTCTTTTAACCATTTATAACTTATTTTCATCTTATAGCCTATAGCTTACAGCTTATAGCTGCCTAAAACTGCTTCAGGAAGCGGAGATCGTTTTCGAAGAAGAGGCGGATATCGCTTATGCCGTACTTCAGCATGGCGATCCTCTCGACTCCCATCCCGAATGCGTATCCGGTCCATTTTTCCGGGTTATACCCGACCGCTTCGAATACTTTCGGGTTCACCATCCCTGCCCCAAGGATCTCGAGCCAGCCTTTTTGAGAGCAGACCCTGCAGCCTTTGCCGCCGCAGATTATGCATGAGACATCCACCTCTGCGCTGGGCTCAGTAAACGGGAAAAAATGCGGGCGGAACCTCACCTTTGTCTTTGCGCCGAACATCCGACGGGCAAATATGTCCAGGGTGCCCTTTAAATCAGAAAACTTGATTGATTTATCCACCAGGAGCCCCTCAACCTGGTGAAACATAAATGAATGCGACGCGTCCACTGCATCGGGCCTGTAAACCTTGCCGGGGGATATCACCTGCAGGGGTGGCTTTTCCTTTTCCATTATCCTTATCTGCACAGTGGATGTCTGGCTGCGCAGAAGTGTGTCGTCCTTAATATAAAAGGTATCAAATGTATCGCGGGAAGGGTGTTCAAGGGGTATATTTAACGCCTCGAAGTTATAATATTCAGTTTCTATCTCGGGGCCTTCCACCACCCTGAAGCCCAGGCCCATAAAGATATCGTTTATTTCATCCATGACCTGTGTTAAGGGGTGCTTACGGCCTAACTCCCTTTTAAATCCGGCCCAGGTTTCATCCACGGTACCTCTTGCGGCAGTTTTGGGAGATGAGGAAAGGGCTATTGACTTTTCTTCGAATATCTTTGTGACTTCTATCTTTATCTGGTTGGCTAATTTTCCGAGGCGGGGACGGTCATTTGGGGCCGCATTCGGCAGTTCCTTCATCAGTTCGGCAACAAGGCCTTTTCTGCCAAGGTATTTTATTCTGAGGGCCTCTAACTCCTCAAGGGAATTAGCATTTGTTATCTCGTTTTTAGCTGTAACAGCTATTTGTTTAATTCTCTCTTCCATCGCTTCTTGAATTCTTCAATTTTTGCGTTTGCCCCGACGACTATTAAGAGGTCTCCTTCTCTTATCATGTCTCCCGGCTCAGGGGTTGCGTTGATCTTTGCCTCTTCTATCGCCTCGCCTTTTTTATTTACGACTCTCATTTTTCTTTTTATGGCGATTACGTTCAGGTTGTATTTTTTCCTTACATCAAGCTCTCTCAGGTTTTTGTCTATGAATTCCTTCGGCGGGATAAGCTCGACTATGCTGGAGTCCTTTGAAAGGTCGATATGCTCTACGATTTCCGGGGAGATCAGGGAATTCGCAAGCCTTGCGCCCATATCGCGTTCAGGGGCAACTACCTTTGTCGCGCCTACCTTCTGGAGGACCTTTCTGTGGTCTTCTGTAACTGCCTTGGCAATAATGTCTTTTATGCCTATTTCTTTTAATATCAAAGTTGTAAGGACGGATGCCTCGAGATTATTTCCCATGCCCACGACTGCCACATCTACGTGTTCAATGCCCACAGAGCGCAGGGCCTTTTCATCGGTGGCATCCATGCAGACTGACTGCGTCACAACCTCGGACATGTCCTGCACCGGGGCTTCATTAATATCAATTGCCAGGACCTGGCAGCCTTTTTCACTCAGGGTCCTCGCCACACTCGACCCGAATCTGCCGCATCCTATTACCGCGAACTGCTTCATAATAACCTCCTTGTAGGTTATCCAACCATTATCTTTTCTTCAGGATAATTATACAGCGTCTTTCCCTCATGCATGGCTATGGCCATGGCAAGTGTAAGGGGGCCGATCCTGCCCACAAACATAGTCAGGATCATCAACAGCTTTCCCAGGTTGCTTAAAATGGGTGTAATCCCCGTCGACAGGCCTACTGTCCCGAATGCAGAGGTTACTTCAAAGAGTATTTTCAGAAAATAGCAATCCTCGCCAAGGGTTGCCCTTTCGGTAATTGATAAAATAAGGCTGAATAAAAATATCCATGTAAAGGCGAGTACAAAAACAACGAGGGCCTTTCTCACTACATCCCTCGGGATCGTCTTTTTGAATGCCCATATGCGGTCCCTGTTTCTTAACATGGAAACAATAGTCGCAAACAGGATACCGAATGTACAGGTCTTTATGCCGCCTCCCGTGGAGCCGGGAGACGCGCCTATAAACATAAGGAATATTATAAATACCAGCGTCGGGGCGGCGAATCTTTCTATCGGGAGCGTATTAAATCCCGCTGTGCGCGGGGTAACTGCCTGGAAGGCGGAACCCAATATTTTTTCCTTCAAGGAAAGGCCCTGCAGTACATTTTCATTTTCCAGGAGGAATATTACAAGTGTGCCTATTAATATAAGGGCGATCGATACGGACAGGGCTATTTTTGTCTGAAGTGTGATTTTTGAAAAGATAAGGCGGCGGTCATGCCTCCAGAATTTGAGCTTGCTTATATCAAGGAGCACGATAAAACCGATACCGCCTACAAATATAAGAGAGATCATTATAAGGTTTATAAAGACATCCGACTGGAAGCCGGTGAATGATTTCTGGAAAAGTGAGAAGCCGGCATTGCAAAAAGCCGATATCGAATGGAATACGGCGTTACAAAAAGTAGTGAAAGAATCCCACTGGCCTATGTGCATCCACCTTGAATAAAGAAGGCCTGCACCTATGGCCTCTATGCCGAATGTTATACATACTATATAGAGGAGCAGCTTTTTTATGCCCTGCGCGCTTGGCTGGTTCAGGGCACCCTGGATCATTACACCGTCCCTTATGCTGAGCTTTCTGCCGAGTAAAATGGCAAAAAGCGTAGAAAACGTCATTATCCCGAGGCCGCCTGCCTGGAAAAGGCCCAGTATGACAATACGGCCAAACGGCGCCCAGCTTGAGGTGTCCTTCACTACAAGGCCGGTTACACAGGTCGCACTGGTGGCGGTAAAAAGCCTGTCGATCAAGCTCACCTTATCTCCACTCGTCGTGGAAAACGGAAGGCTCAAAAGAACCGTCCCCGCTATTATTGCAGCGAGAAAGCTCAGTGCCACTATCTGCGGCGGTTTTAGTTTTTTCATTTTTTGGTCATTTCAACCAATTTGTCAAATGCTGGCTTGTCTTTCACGGCTAAATCAGCTAAGATTTTTCTATTCAAACCGACCTTTATTTTCTTAAGGCCTGCTATAAATCTGCTGTAGGAAACTCCACGGGACTTACATGCGGCTGTGATCCTTGAGATCCAGAGGGACCTGAATCCCCTCTTTTTCGCGCGGCGGTCCCTTGTGGCATACATCATGCCCTTCTGGACTGACTCGCGTGCCTGCCTGTAAAGTCTGGATCGTGCGCCAAACTGCCCCTTTGCCTTCTTCAGGAATTTCTTTTTTCTTCGCCTGGAAGCCGGTACATGTTTTGTTCTTGGCATTTCTTTTTCTCCTTATCCGTACGGAAGTTGTTTTTTTATTCTTCTCGCGTCTGTTGCGTGCACAAGGTCTCCTGCGCGCAAGAATCTCTTCCTCTTGGAGGATTTCTTGGTGCGTATGTGCCCGCGGAATGCGCGGGATCTCTTGACCCTGCCTTTTTTGGTGAGCTTGAACCGTTTGCGAACGGACTTTTTAGTCTTCATTTTTGGCATTCTATTCACACACCTCTTTCTTCTTTCTGTTATTTAGGCTTGAAGCTCATTGACATGAGTTTTCCTTCAAGCTTCGGCATTGCCTCGACCTCACCCACTCCGGAAAGGTCTTTGACAAGCCTTTCTAAAATATTCCTGCCGATATCTATGTGGGCCATCTCCCTGCCCCGGAAATACATGGTAATCTTTGTCTTGTCTCCGCGGCCAAGGAATTTTTTTAAATGATTGAGTTTTGTCTGATAGTCATGTTCTTCGATCTTGGAACTCATTTTGATCTCTTTCATATGGATCACGTGCTGTTTTTTCTTGGCCATTCTCTCTTTTTTGGCCTGGTCGTACTTGTACTTGCTGTAATCCATGATTTTACAGACCGGCGGCTTGGCGTTGGGGGAAATCTCAACAAGGTCAAATCCTGCCTGTTCTGCCATTTTCAAGGCCTCGTTTACAGAAACCTCTCCCAGCTGTTTTCCGTCGGCTCCTATAAGCCTGACCGGGCTCACCCTGATCATCCTGTTTATTCTGGTTCTCATTCTTTTTGTCGTACTAACCACCTCCCTGGGTTACCGAGGCTTAGCCTCGGTATTTATTTTTGATATGAAATCATCCACGGCCATCACGCCCATATTTCCTCCGGGCTTGGACCTCACTGAAACTGAATTGGCTTCTTTTTCTTTATCGCCCACGATAAGCATGTATGGAATCTTTTCTATCTCTGCCTCGCGGATTTTCTTCTGCATCTTCTCGTCGCGGGCATCGCATTCAACCCTTAATGAAGCCGCATCCAATTTTTCCTTTACCTTTTCGGCGTATGAAACCTGTGATTCTGAAATAGGGATAATCTTTGCCTGCACCGGAGCAAGCCACACAGGAAATGCCCCGGCATAATGCTCCATCAATGCACCTATAAAGCGCTCTATGCTCCCTAAAATCACGCGGTGCAGCATAACAGGCCGCTTTTTCTTTCCGTCTTTATCGATGTAGGCCAGGTTAAAGCGTTCCGGCAAAGCAAAGTCACACTGTATGGTCGCGCACTGCCATGGCCTCCCGAGAGCATCTTTTAATTTAATGTCAATCTTTGGCCCGTAAAAAGCGCCGTCTCCTTCATTGACGCTGTAGGCAAGGCCGCCTTTATCTAAAGAGCTTTTAAGGGCCTCTGTCGCCTCTTCCCAGTCCTTGTCTTTTCCAATGGATTTGAGAGGCCGTGTGGAAATCTCTATTTCAAACTCATTGAACCCAAATACCTTAAGTGTATCGAGTACAAAGTTTATAACAGAGTTTATTTCATCCTGGAGCTGCTCCCTTAAACAGAATATATGCGCATCATCCTGTGTAAACCCGCGCACCCTTAAAAGGCCGTGTAATACGCCGGATTTTTCGTTCCTGTAGACGGTGCCCAGCTCAAAGAATCTTAAAGGCAGGTCCCTGTAGCTCCGGGTGCGTGATTTATAAACCAATATGTGCCCCGGGCAGTTCATCGGCTTAACGGCAAATTCCTGCTTGCCGGCTTTAAAGATGTACATATTCTCTTTGTAGTATTCATAGTGGCCGGACTGGACCCATATATCCTTTTTTAGAATATGCGGGCCTATTACAAGTTGGTAGCCCCGTTTAATATGTTCTTTTTTAATAAAATCCTCGACAATGGTCCTGAGCATAGCCCCTTTAGGGTGATAGAGCACAAGACCTGCGCCGACTTTATCATCCATGCTGAAATATCCCAGCTGCGGCCCGAGAATCCTGTGGTCACGCTTCTTCGCCTCTTCCGTAAGCTTGAGGTGTTTATCAAGGGCTTCTTTTGTCGGGAATGCGGTGCCGTAAATCCTCTGGAGCATGGGGTTGTTTTCATTGCCGTGCCAGTATGCCCCTGCAATACTCAGGAGCTTGAAGTGCTTAACCTCTCCTGTCGAAGCTATGTGCGGCCCTTTACAAAGATCGGTGAACTTTCCGTGTTTATATATTGAAACTGTTTTATCCTTAAGCTCGTTTATGAGCTCGAGCTTGTAGGTCTCTTTTAGTTTTTTAAAGAGTTTAAGCGCATCTTTCTTAGGCACGTCTTCCCGGGTGAACTTTTCATCCCTTGCGACGATCTTTTTCATCTCTTTCTCGATCTTTGCAAGGTCGGAAGGGGTAAAAGGCTCCTCTCTTTCAAAGTCATAGTAGAAACCATTCTCGATGGCAGGGCCTATCCCGAGTTTTGTGCCCGGAAAAAGCCTCTTCACCGCATCTGCCATGATGTGAGACGCGCTATGCCGTAATGTGCCTATATCCATATATATCCCTTATATTAAAATTATATCTTATCATCTAGAACGAGATTGTCAACTACATTTGTATCTTTGGCCTTTACTGCGCGTATCGCTCTTTTTTTAGCCTTACTCAAGAATTCTAAAACCGGTTCTCTGAACTTTCTATATTTAAAAGGAGTTTTTGGATGAAGCGGTATTTTTGACTTATAGCTAAGACTATTCAAGAGTTCTTTATTTAATTTGAGTCCGTATATCCTCTCGCCAATTTGGGTTTCATAGGAAATATCCCCATGCCCGTACCCAGCCTGGGGGATCCGTGATACCTTATGGAAATCATAGTCTATGCGGGAATTATTATAGCTCTCTCCTCCGTGCGCTATATGGTAAACATTCCCAATCTTAACGGCGCGTTTTGTTAAATTAAACGCGGCTAAACAGAAAACCGAATCTTTATGAGTCCTGGTAAAGGTCAAATCCTCCCGGAAGCCTCCTATTGAATCAAATAACTCTTTTGCGCAAAAAATAAAATCCCCTGATGCGCAATAAAACGGTGAGGGGTCATTGCCCCATCTGTCTTTTAAGGCTGTATTGTTGATATCGCCTTCTTTTTCAATCTCTATCCATCCTGTGCGGTACAACGTCTTATTATCGAACCTGCCTTGTGATAAAAAGCCGATAATATCACTTCCGAAATAATCATTCGGATTGGTTATTAAGAGGTGCTCTCCCTTTGCATGCCGGGCGCCTACATTTTTGGCGTGGTATTCATACACATTTATATAAGGGTTAGTGCAGATATAGCGATGAATACCATTATCTACAACATAGCAGGATGCCTTTTCGAATCTTCCGGCAATTTTTTGGGAAAGCAATTCCCGGGTAGATACGGGGTTCCACTCTACAAATATAATTTCATAGTCGATCTTCGCCTTTTCCAATTTATCTACATTATAAGAGAGTGTTTGAAAAAGGCGCTTTTCGAAATTCCCTCCGTAATTGTCATTTCTGCCAACAAGAATAATTGAAATCATTTTTATGGCACCTTTACTAAATTAAAGTACTCTTGATATGCTTCGCAAGCCCGCAGGGCCCGTTCCGGCCAAAAATCTTCTTTTCTGTAAGTGCCCCTGTTAATAGCCGATACTATATCTATGTTTTTTTCATAACCGATAAGTTCGTCTTTCATGTCCAGTGTCAAATCATGTTTATTTCGGTCTTGATAAACCGATGGCCTGCCATATACGACCCTATATCCCAATGATTGCACATGATAGGACATCCAGATATCGCTTTGCCTTCCAAAAGGAGAAATGTGCGGCAGGATAAAGCAATGCGGTAGAATCTCTTTTGTTACAAAAACGTTTTGTGAGTTAAACGGAGATGGTTTATCAGAACTTATAGGGAAATATTTATCGTTAAATTTGCATTGAGGGCTATAAATCATCCTGCAAACAGCATCTATGTCCGGATCGCCGTTCCAGAAATCCGCCTGGACGTCAGGTTTTATCGTTTTTCTTACTGGTTTTCCATAATTCCTCTTGGTTATTAACTGTACAGGGAAGCCTCTATGCCATAAATGCGGATAGTTGGTGGCGCCTATTGGGTCAAAGGCGTCTATATCAGTTTCATAATAGTTGCACTCTGTTTCTTTGCCTACTAAAAGGTCCTCGCCCCAGTTATCAAGGGGAATATTGTCATCATCCACCATGGCAATGATGTCTGCCCCCAGATCCCGCGCCAATAAATGGCCGAAATTCCTTCTTGCGTGCGTATTCCAGCTTATTAAATCGGAGAGCGTTTTATTATACTTTTCCTGCTCCTGCGGCGAGAGATAGATACCGTTTTCCAGCTTATAATCCTTCGGGGTTTTCAGGTCTCCAGCGACGATAAGCGTCCAGTCTTTCATTTGGTCGAATTTCTCAATCGCCTTCGTAGGGTTTTGTATTGTAGTTGTTGTTATTACTTTTTTCATGTTATTTTTGATGGCTTTTCACTGAATAAATCTGTCAAAAAGTAGTATGTATTAAGTAATGTCTTCGCGATTTTCCATTTTTTTGAACGTTTTATTATTTCCAGATGACACTTGAGCTTAAAAGAATCCAGTCCAAGCCGAAAAAGGCTTGGAAAAGGGATATTCCGCTTGATAATAATGTTTTTTACCTCTTTTACAACCTCTGGATTCAAATAACTCATCCCGCCCGATTTCATGCAGGTAATGGGCCTTTTGATATAATGGAATCTGGCCCCCTTTTCCAAAAATTTAAGCATTAAATCTGCATCCGCGCCTATTTTGTATTTTAGATTGAATGCCCCGAATTTTTTATAGCAGTCCTTTTTAACAAAAACTGTGGGGTGCTTAATCGGCATGCGATAAAAATCGGTTTGCTTGAAGTCTTTCTTGGAACGAATAATGCGAGACGGCCGGCCCGGGATTTCATAAATTATGTCTCCGTAGAATACATCGGCTTCGGGATTCTTTTTTGCTTTTTCCGCGATTTCTTTCAATGAGTCTTTCAAGTAATAATCGTCTGAATTGAGAATGCCTATGATCTCCCCGCTTGCCAATTTGATACCTTTGTTTATGGCTTCGTACAGGCCTGTATCCTTTTCAGATATCCACCTGGTTATATGGCGGTCATATTTTTTTATACTATCTATTGTGCCGTCGGTTGATGCTCCGTCAATTACTATATATTCAAGATTTGGATATTCCTGGCTTATCACGCTCTGTATTGCCTTTTCCAGGTTCCCAGCGGCATTATGCGTTGCGCTGATAATACTTATTTTTGGGTAGGATTTTTTTTCTTCAATCAAATTTCTGCTCCTGCCAGTATTCGTAGAACTTGCCTTTTTTATCAAGCAATTCCTGAAGCCTGCCCTCTTCGGCCACCTTTCCGCCTTCTATAACTATTATCTTGTCCGCGTTTTTGATAGTAGAGAGCCTGTGGGCTATGACTATTGCAGTTTTGTTTTTTACGGCTTCGTCTATTGCTTCCTGGATCAGCCGTTCTGTCCTCGAGTCAAGGGAGCTTGTGGCCTCATCTAAAATGAGGATTTCAGAGCCTTTGAGAAGCGCACGTGCAATTGAGAGGCGCTGCTTTTCCCCGCCTGAGAGTTTGACTCCCCTGTCTCCGATGAGTGTATCAAATTTACCCGGCAGGGATGCAACAAAATCATAGAGCCTTGCCTTTTTAACTACACCTGTCAATTCTTCTTCAGAAACCTTTCTCGTTAATCCATAGGTAATGTTATTTCTTATCTTGTCATTAAAAAGCGGGGTATCCTGAGACACAAGTGCGGCATGCTTCATGAGGCTTTCTATATTAAAATTACGTATATCAGTGCCGTCAATAAATAATGATGAGGCCGGGCAGTCATAAAACCGCATAATCAGGTTTATAATAGTAGTCTTGCCGCTTCCCGTAGGCCCGACAATTGCCGTTATTTTGCCCTTTTCAATCCTGAAAGAAATATCTTTCAATACCGAAACGCGCTGGGTATAGGAAAAATTAACGTTTTTAAACCTTATCCCGTCTTTTAGTCCACTAAAGATAAGTTCACCTTCGGGAACTAGAAATTTGTCCCTACTGTCTAAAATTCCAAAAAGGGTATTTATTTCGCCCTCTGCCCGCGCAAGTACCCCCCTGAATTGGTTTAGCTTCGCAAAGGGTGCGGTAGCCCTTCTCAAGATATAGAAAAACACCAGGAATCCCGCTATGCCTGTCCCGTGTCCTTTTGCAAACATATATGCCGCTATAGAAAATATCGCAAGGATTACTGATATAACAATGATCTCCTGGATAGGGTTTATAAGAAGTGTTTTCTTTTCATTGCTGAATGAAAGCTGTGCTATTTCACCGGCTATGTTTTTGAAGCGGCGTCTTTCCTCTTTTTCGTTTGAATAAGATTTGACAAGGGTTATTGATGAAAGCACATCAAAAATCCTCCATCCTGCGGTCATATATGATTCTATGTAGATATTGGATGTCTTTTTCATTTTCCTTATGAGCCAACTTATTGAATAATTAAGCAGGGGGAAAAGAAGAAGTGCAAGGATGGTCAATTTCCAGGAGATAAGGCACATGAGAATAAAGTATACAAAAAGTGTAAAGCTGCCTGTGAAAAGTTCCCGGAAATTCCACAACAGCACATCAACTCCACCGGTACTCTTAATAAGAATCGTACTAAGGCGGCCGACGCTTGTCCTGTCGAAAAACAATTTTCCGAATTTTAGGTAGCGGGAGAAAATGATATCCCTTATGTTCTCGGAAAACCGCTTTTTCTGCCAGATCAACAAAAGGTGTGATAACAATAAGAATATATGTTTTAAAACAATGGAGCCAAGTATTGCTATCATGAGAAATGCAAAGATTGAGGTGTTGTTTCTTGTGACATAAGCGGTGAAATTCGGCAGGTGCGAAGAAAGTATCTTAAAAACCGATAAATCTTTTATAAAACTGAAATCCAGCTCCATGATCCCTCTTGCCATGGGGATCAAAATGGCTACATGAAGGCCCTCGAAAATCGTTCCGATAAAAGATAAAAGGGCTACGGGGATATAATAAATAAGCCTGACATCCGCCCTTTTTAGCAACTCTATCAGGCGAAACATGGCCGGAGGGGTTTTTTCAGTTTTCATTGTACCACTTGATTGTCTTTTTGAGGCCGGTTTCAAAATCCGTTTTTGCCGTAAAACCGAATTCTCTTTTTGCCTTTGAAGCGTCAAGCCTTCGCTTTGGCTGGCCGTCGGGTTTGGAGCTGTCCCAGGTGATTTTTCCGCTGAATTCGGTTAATCGGGCTATCAAATCCACAAGGTTTTTTATGGAAATCTCATATCCTGAGCCGATATTTACGGGGTCTGGTTTATCGTATTTCTCGGAGGCAAGAAGAATTGCTTCGGCACAATCCTCGACGTACAAAAACTCCCTTGTGGGCCTGCCTGTGCCCCAGACCACTACTTCATTCTTGTTTTCCTTTACAGCGTCCCGGAATTTTTTTATGAGGGCTGGTATTACATGGGATCTTTCAGGTTCAAAATAGTCGCGTGGCCCGTATAGGTTGGCCGGCAAGAGATAAATGGCATTAAAATCATACTCTTGCCTGTAGGCCTGTGTCTGGACAAGGAGCATTTTCTTTGCCAGGCCGTATGGTGCGTTTGTCTCTTCAGGGTAGCCGTTCCAGAGGTCTTCTTCCTTGAACGGGGTCGGCGTAAACTTCGGGTATGCGCATGCTGTGCCTATTGCTACAAACTTTTTTACACCCTGCTTTCTTGCTTCTTCCATCAGCTGTGTACCCATCATTATATTGTCATGGAAGAATGCGGCAGGAGAGTTCATGTTTGCACCTATGCCGCCGCAGCGTGCGGCAAGGTGTATTACAATATCCGGTTTTGAATCATTAAACGCTCTTTTTACATCTTCTTTTTCCACTAAATTATAATCTTTGCTTCTCGCAACAAATATATCCTTACAATCCCGCTCTTTAAGCTTATCAACCACCCAGGAGCCGAGAAAACCCCCTCCGCCGGTCACGAGTACTTTTTTGTCTTTCCAGAACTCCATCAGTCTTTCTTCCACCACCTGTCAGGGAATTTTTGTTCTACTATCCTGTCACCTTCTCCGATTGCCTTAAGCCCTGCGGAGCGCATATCAGAATCCACCATTATCTTCACAAGTTCCTTAAAATTGACCTTTGGCTGCCACTTCAATTCCTTCGCGGCCTTGGAAGGGTCGGCAATAAGCTCGTCGACCTCTGTGGGCCTGAAATAGTCCTTATCGATATCTGTATATTTTTTGTAGTCCAGGCCTGCGTAATCAAATGCTGTCTTTGCAAGGTCCTCTACTGAGTGGGCCTGGCCTGTGCCTATTACATAATCCGAAGAAGCCTTTTGCTGGAGCATATTCCACATAGCCTCAACATATTCCGGGGCAAACCCCCAGTCTCTCTTTGCCTTGAGGTTCCCGAGGAAGAGTTTTTTCTGTTTGCCGGCTACGATATTTGCAACTGCCTTTGTGATCTTTCTTGTTACGAATGTCTCGCCCCGGCGTGGACTTTCGTGATTGAATAATACCCCGTTTGAAGAGAAGATGTTGTATCCTTCCCTGTAGTTCACGGCCATCCAGTAGGCATAGACCTTGGCATTTGCATACGGGCTTCTGGGCCTAAATGGGCTTTTTTCGTTTTGCGGAGGTGGGGCTATCCCAAACATCTCACTGCTTGATGCCTGGTAAAACTTTATGGGTTTGCCAATTCTTCTTATGGTTTCAAGGAGCCTTGTTGTGCCGAGTGCTATGATATTGGCTGTGTATTCGGGCATATCAAAACTTACCCTTACGTGGGATTGGGCGCCCAGGTGATATACTTCATCCGGCTTAACATTATGCATAATGTTAAATATTTGTTCGGAATTGGAAAGGTCCCCGAAATGTAGATACAACCGTGCACCCGGCGCATGCGGGTCAATATAGACGTGGTCGATGCGTTCGGTATTAAAGGTGCTCGCACGGCGTATTATGCCGTGCACCTCATACCCCTTATATAGGAGAAATTCGGCCAGGTAGCTTCCATCCTGGCCTGTTATACCCGTTATAAGCGCCTTTTTCATGTTTTCTATCACTCCATTTTAACTTTTTGCACCAAACTTTTTTGGCCAAAACCAATTTTTTCAGTGGTGCCGGGAGTCGGATTTGAACCGACAAGACCTTGCAGTCAAGGGATTTTAAATCCCTCGTGTTTGCCAATTTCACCATCCCGGCATAATTATTGACGTTTTATCTTTTTTTGCTGGTTAATATGCTTTCCAGGTGTTTATCTATAGCATTGTCTACCCAATTACGAAGTTTTAAATTGTGAAATTGTAAAGTTGCTATTCCATATGGCGACCATTGTTTATGTACTTTGCTTCTTGTGTCTGTGTGTGGATAAATAAATATTCTCTCGGGTTGCATTTTTAATTTCCTTACCCAATATTTTTTGGCTTTTTTTCTATTAAACTTTTTATATACCTGGTAATCTCACTAACTGTATAAATATGTGCT
>CAYVIU010000005.1:0-27161 GCA_964451625.1 uncultured Planctomycetia bacterium
GTTGAAATCCTCCATGGTTATGGCCCTTGAGCCAACCTTGGCAAGCACCTGGCCTGTTGCTTCCTGGCCCTTTTTGGCGCATCCGAATAATACGATTACAGTTAGTATACAGTATAACAACTTCTTCATGGCGTTACCTCCTTGTTTCCATTAATATAACATAATAGTGGTGTATGCGCAAGGGTTTTTGTTTGTCGACTGACTTGCTGAAGCTAAGCTTCCTGCCATGTAAAACTAAACTATGGCTGGAAGCTTAGCTTCTTTTCCTTCGCCGAAGCTGAGCCTCCTGCCACGCAAAACTAAACTATGGCTGGAGGCTCAGCTTCTTCAGCTTCGGCATTTCTCGATTGCGGATTTGAGGAGACGGCAGTAGAGGTCGAATCCGATTGCGTCTATGAAGCCGTGCTGCTGGGTGCCCAGGATATTGCCTGCCCCCCTTATCTCGAGGTCCTGCATCGCTATCTTAAAACCGGCCCCGAGCTCGGTGAATTTTTGTATGGATGCAAGCTTTCGCTGGACATTTGAACTCAGTACCCTTTTATTGGGGACCAAGAGATGGGCATATGCCTCCCGCTTAAACCGGCCGACCCTTCCCCTCAATTGATAAAGGTCTGCAAGGCCGAATGCGTCAGCCCTGTTTATAATAATAGTATTGGCGTTAGGTATATCAATCCCTGATTCGATAATAGTGGTACAGACCAGGACATCTATATCCCCTTTTGTAAAAGCGAGCATGGTCTTTTCAAGCTCTGCCTCATGCATCCGGCCATGGCCTACAGCGATCCTTGCCTTCGGGATAAGCCTCTTCAACCTTGAAAGAATCCTCTCTATGCCTATGACCCTGTTATGGACAAAGAACACCTGGCCCTTTCTTTTTAATTCTTTTTCTATTGCTGTCTTTATGAGCGCATCGTCATAATCGGCAACAATCGTTTTTACGGGAAGCCTTTCTGCCGGGGGTGTGTTTATAACAGACATGTCCCTGGCGCCCATAAGAGACATATAAAGGGTTCTGGGTATCGGTGTCGCCGTAAGGGTCAGCACATCTACAACAAGCCTCATCTTCTTGAGCGCCTCTTTATGCTTCACACCGAAACGCTGCTCCTCATCTATGATTAAGAGCCCCAGATTTTTGAAGTTTATATCCGAAGAGAGAAGCCGGTGCGTGCCTATGACGATATCCACCCTGCCCGAGACAAGGCCTTCTGCCACAGTTTTTTGCTCAAGTTTCGTCCTGAACCTTGAGAGCATCTCCACCTCAACAGGATATTTTTTCATTCTGTTGGAAAAGGTATTAAAGTGCTGCTCTGCAAGGATGGTTGTGGGGACTAAAATGGCGACTTGCTTATTGTCCATGACCGCCTTGAATGCTGCTCGCAGCGCAACCTCTGTTTTTCCATATCCGACATCCCCGCACAGAAGCCTGTCCATGGGCCTTTTTGACTCCATGTCCTTTTTAAACTCTTCTGTGGCTGTCACCTGGTCAGGGGTTTCTTTGTAGGGGAATGAATCCTCGAGCTCTTTCTGCCAATCGCAATCCTTAGAAAAACCAAAACCTTTCAGGGAGGAGCGTTTTGCCTGGACATCGAGAAGATCATAGGCAAAGGTGTATATGCCTTTGGCAGCGCGTTTTTTTATGGCCTGCCACATCTTGGAGCCGAGCTTATAAAGCCTGGGCGGCCTTTTGTGGAAGGCAATGTACCTCTGGACAAGGTGCAGGTCAGTGATGGGGACGTAGAGTTTATCGCCGTCGGCATACTCAATCACAAGGTGGTCTTCCAGCTTGCCCTGGATTGTAAGTTTTTCTATGCCGCGATAAATGCCTATGCCGGATTCTGTATGTACGACGTAGTTTCCGGGCTCTATGTCGATGAAATTGTCTACGGGAAACGACTCTCCGTAGGAAATCAGCCTCTTTCTTATTTTTCTGGGGTGAAGGCCGATTATGGGAAGGATTATGGCTATCTTGTGTTTATCAAGGGTCTTGCCGCTTGTGAGGTCGTAACTTTTGATTGCTTCTATTTTTTCATGCAGGAGTTCGAAGCGGATGGGGCTTTCAAAGCCTACAGGGAATATCTCTATAACTTCTCCCCTACGGCTGAAGTCCCCTTCCTCCATGGGGCGCTGGCATCTCTTATAGCCGAATGCGATCAAGTCCTCAAAAAGCGCATCTATATCCAGTTTCTGGCCGGAATATATTTTTATTGAATCAAATGTCTTTGCCATTTACATTTTTGAGGGGGCGGCAACGCCCAACAACTTCAGGCCGCTGGCAAGGACACCCCTTGCCGAGTCCACCAGGTTTATGCGCGCTCTGGTCAACTCCAGGTTATCAGTCACGACCCTATGTTTATTATAAAAACCGTGAAAGCTCGCTGCCAGTCCCTGCAGGTAGGATAAAAGCGGGTAGACCTCCAGCTTTGCGGCGCACGACTCTACCACAAGCGGGAACTCTCTTAAGAGCCTTATTATTTCGAATTCTTCTTTTTTCTCAAGAAGTGTCTTATTTAATTTAACGGATCCGCGTTTCTCAGACTGATATACGCTAAGCATGCTCGAGATGCGGGCGTGGGCATACTGGATGTAGTAAACGGGATTGTCCATGGATTCCTTTTTGGCCAGCTCCAAATCAAAATTGAGGTGGCTGTCCCTCCTCCTCATCAAAAAGAAAAATCTTGCAACGTCTCTGCCTACTTCGGCAGCCAGATCCTTCAACGTCAAAAACTGCCCTGCCCTCGTTGACATCTTCATGGGCTTCCTGCCCTGATAAAGTGTAACGAGCTGGATTATAAGACAGTGGAGCAGCTTCGGGTCATACCCAAGGGCCTGGACTGCGGCTTTAAGTCTCGGAATATATCCATGGTGGTCCGGCCCCCATGTATTTACTATTTTTTTGAAGCCTCTCCTGAACTTATCCATGTGGTAGGCAATGTCCGGCCCGATATATGTATAGGAACCGTCTTTTTTGATTATCACTCTGTCTTTTTCATCGCCAAGCTCGGATGACTTAAACCAGACCGCCCCATCGGCTTCATATAAAAATCCTTTTTTCCTGAGGATGGAGAGGGCCTTCCTGATCAATCCTTTTCTTGTAAGGGACCTCTGGCTGTACCACACATCAAATTTTACGCCAAAGTCGGTGAGGTCGCTTTTTATCCCGGCAAGGAGTATCCTGTAGCCGTATTCGGAAAAAAAGGCGCCTTTGGCATTCTTTTTGCGGGTGCCGTATCTTTTCTTAATCTCTATGGCAATGTCTTTGATATACGCGCCCTTGTAGCCGTCCGGAGGGTATGCGCCGGGGGCGCCTATCAATTCCAGATAGCTTGCCTTGATGGATTCCCCCAGGAGGTTTATCTGCCTTCCCTCATCGTTTAAATAATATTCCCGCGTAACTTTATACCCGGAGAACTCCAATATATTGGCCAATGAATCGCCGAATGCGGCCTGCCTCCCGTGGGCTATTGTTAAGGGGCCTGTAGGGTTGGCGCTTGCGAACTCAAGCTGAAGCTTGCTCTTTTTGCCGAGGTCGTTCCTGCCGTATGAGGATTTCAGTTCTTCTATTTCATCGAGGACATAATAGAGGGATGTATTCCTGAAATGGAAATTTATAAAGCCCGGCCCTTTTATCTCTATTTTATCAATATATTCTGATAGAGGGGTTTTTTTGAGGCGCGTGTTCATGCGCTCCACAAGAAAGGCTGCTACCTCTTTGGCGGGATGCCGGGTTTCCCGGCCTATCTTCATTGCGGCGTTGGTTGTGAGATCACCAAAAGAGCGTTCCTTTGGCACATCGAGCTCAAGTGCCGGAACGCTCTTAAAGTTAAAAGTGGCCTTTATATCGTTTATGGAGGCCTCAAGGAGAGATAAGACGGCTGCGTCTAAGTCAAACCTTTTCACTGAACCTCTCTCTGGGGGCGTCACCCCACAAATGCTCCAGATCGTAGAACTGCCTTAATTCTGTCAAAAAGACATGCACTACGACATCGCTATAATCCAGAAGAACCCACTGGCCTTCCCGTTTTCCTTCCACGTGCCAGTGTTTTATGCTGCGTTCGTCTAAGGCCTTCTCTATATTATCGGCTATAGCCTTGACCTTCCTGGTAGAGTCACCGCTCGTTACTATAAAATAATCACAGATAGGAAATATTTTTTCCATTTCCATTATAACAATCCTATCTGCTTTTTTCTCCAGGGCTGCTTCGGCTATTAAGTGCGCTTTCTTTTTAGAACTGATATGGGCCAATACTTACTTGCCAAGGATACGATACATTCCGGTCCCGCAGGCCGGGCATTTTCCCTTCATTGCTTTTCTTTTATTTTTCATTACAACTTCTTTTCCGTCTTTGATTTCTTTCTTTGCTTTACATTTTACACAATATCCCTGTGCCATACTTTCACCTCCTAATTTTTATTAACTTACAGCTTATTGGACAAGTTTACCATAAATTCAGGAATTGTCAAGGTTTGCGCCGTATATTTTTTTATTAATTATGTATTCCGCAACTTTTTTCGGGACTAATTTTTTTATTTGTTTGTTCTTTTTCAGGGCCTCTCTTATTTTAGTTGATGATATGGCACAGGGCGGCATATCGACTGACACCATGCCTTTCATTAACTTCAGGCCTAAATGAGGCGGCCTCTCTATAACTGCTAAGGCGGCAAGCCTCGGGATCTCTTTATAATTTTTCCAGGTAGGGAATTCCTTTACGAGATCAGAGCCTATTATAAAATAAACGTCATCGTGGGGATGGTCCTTTTTAAACTCCAGCAGGAGGTCAAAGGAAAACGATGTGGTGCGTTTGTTTATCTCGTAATCTGAGAGCTCGTAGCCTGCCTTGCCATGTATGGCAAGGGCTATCATCGCGAGCCTGTCTCTTGGAGAGGCAATATCCAATCTTGTCTTGTGAGGCGGGATAAAGCAGGGCATGAATATGAGTTTATCGAGTTTAAGGGCCTTTACAGCGGCCCTGGCCACTCTCAGGTGGCCCATGTGAATGGGGTCAAACGTACCGCCCAATATGCCTATTTTCATAATCCCTTACTGCCTGACCTGGCCGGTTCCGTAAATCAGGTATTTATATGTGGTGAGCTCGCGAAGCGCCATAGGGCCGCGGGCATGCAGCTTGTCGGTTGAAATGCCCATCTCCGCGCCCATGCCGAACTGATAACCGTCCGTAAACCGGGTGGATGCGTTTACAAATACACAGGCAGAGTCCACCTCTTTTAGGAAACGTTCTTCGTTTGTCTTATCGTCTGTTATGATTGCATCGCTGTGATTGGAGCCATATTTGTGTATATGGCTGATTGCCTCGTTTATATCTTTAACCACCCTGACTGCCAGGATGAGGTCAAGGTATTCCGCATACCAGTCATCCTCATTCGCCTTCTTTATCCCTTTAAGGATGCTCTGTGCTTTTTCACAACCCCTTATCTCCACGCCTTTATTCTTAAGTTCCTTTGCCAGGACCGGCAAAAAGCGCGCCGCAGCGTCTTTGTGCACAAGGAGTGTCTCCATTGCATTGCAGACACCCGGCCTCTGAACCTTTGCATTTACAGTAATCTTGTGCGCCATATTCAAATCGGCATGGTCGTCTACATAGACATGGCATACACCCTTGTAATGCTTGATGACGGGGATTGTTGAATTGTTCACTACTTCTTTTATCAAAGACTCGCCGCCTCTTGGAATAATAACATCCACAAAGTCATTTTGTTTAAGCAGAATATTTACGGCGGCCCGGTCCGTTGATGAAATTATACTGCACGCGCCGCTGGCGAGATTGTGTTTTTTCAAAGATTCGCTGAGGGCTCCGAAGATTGCGAGGTTTGAGTTTATCGCTTCGCTCCCACCGCGCAGGATCACGGCATTTCCGCTTTTT
The DNA here is from genome assembly GCA_964451625.1 of uncultured Planctomycetia bacterium. GTDB lineage: Bacteria > Omnitrophota > Gorgyraeia > JABMRJ01 > CAYVIU01 > CAYVIU01. Next base: position 5,880 of record CAYVIU010000005.1, read on the forward strand.
AGTGTGAGGCCCATGCAGTCGCTCGTTACATTGGGGCGGGATTCATAAATGATGCCTACGACACCTATCGGGACTCTCATCTTTTTTATTACCAATCCGTTCGGGCGTTCCGTGAAATCCGTGATTTTACCGACAGGGTCTTCCAGCTTTGAGATCTCCTCGAGCGATGCGGCCATTTCTTCTATGCGTTTTTCGGTAAGTGTGAGCCTGTCGATCATGGAGGCCTTAAGGTTTTTCTTTTTGGCGTTTTCGAGATCGAGCTTGTTTTTTTCAATGAGAAATGCGGTTTTCTTTCGGAGGGTGCCTGCCATAGACACGAGTATCTTGTTTTTTGTATCCGTGTCCAGGACAGCCAGTTTTCGCGAAGCCTCTTTTGCTTTTTTTACTATTTTTATAACATCTTCTTTTATGCCCATAATCCGCCTAAAGTATTGCCAGGTTGTCCCTGTGCACTATTTCGTCCGCACCTTTCCGGCCGAGCACATTTGCGATCTCACCTGTTTTGAGGCCCTTGATCTTTTTTAAATCTGATGCGGAATAACTGGACACGCCTCTTGCAAACTCTTTATTGCCCTTGTCCGTTATACTTATCACAGCCCCTTTTTCAAAATTTCCATTGCAGCCCGTGATGCCTGATGCAAGGAGGCTCTTCTTTTTAACTACGAGTGCCGCCTTTGCGCCGTCGTCCACAGTGATCGCGCCTTTCACTTTAGAAGAATACGCGATCCAGTGCTTTTTTGCAGTCTTTTTGGAGGCGCCCTTTAAAAAGGTTGTGCCCACCTGCTCACCTTTTACTATTTTAAGCAGGATGTCTTTTGTCTGTCCGTTTGCAACAATGCACAAAATACTGGAATCGATGCAGAGCCTGGCCGCCTCTATCTTTGATGCCATACCGCCGGTGCCGAGCGAGCTCTTTGTCTTTGCCGCGAGTTTTTTAATGTCGTCTGTTACGCAGGATACTTCCCTTACGCATTCAGTTGTCATGCGGCCGGCCGAGTCACACCTCAGGAGCCCGTCCACATCGGAAAGGAGCACCAGGAGGTCTGCCCTGACCAGGTTTGCAACAAGGCCTGAGAGCCTGTCGTTGTCCCCGAATTTTATCTCATCTGTGGAGACTGTATCATTTTCATTTATTACAGGCACCACGCCTTCATCGAGCAGCGTAGAGAGTGTATTTTTTGCGTTGAGATACCGGCCCCGGTGCGCGAGGTCATCCTGCGTCAGGAGAAGCTGGGCCGCGGCGTATCCTTTTTTCTTAAACGCCTCATCGTAGATTTTCATAAGCTTGCCCTGGCCAAGGGCTGCACACGCCTGCAGTTTTGGCAGGGACTGGGGCCTGTGTTTTATCTTTAATACCCCCATGCCTGCGGCTATCGCACCTGATGTTACAAGCAGGACCTCAATGCCGCCATCGCGCAGTTTTGCAATCTGAGAAGCCAGATCCTTCATGCGCGTTTTATCGAGCTTGTTCTCGCCTGTTGTTATCAGGCTTGTGCCGACCTTAACAACAATTCTTTTAAATTTTGTCTTTTTCATTTTTTTATCCCCAATGCTGATAAAAGCCTGTCTATTCCCTCTCCTGTCTTTGCTGATATAGGATAAACTTTATCCTTCAGCTCCGACTGCAGTCTTTCTAAATTCTCTTTTGCCCCCGGCTCATCGATTTTATTTGCCGCTATTATCTGAGGCTTACGCAGGAGCGCCTTGTCGTAAAGAGCGAGTTCATTATTAAGCGAGTGATAATCGCCTACCGGGTCCCTTCCATCAATGGCCGCCGCATCAATAACGTGAAGCAGGACCCTGGTCCTTTCCACGTGCCTTAAAAACTTGTCTCCGAGGCCTTTGCCCGCATGCGCGCCCTGTATCAGGCCCGGGATGTCTGCAATGACTATATCTTTGTCGTCTGACTTTATGACGCCTAAAACCGGTTTTTTTGTCGTAAACGGGTAACTTGCAATCTTGGGCCGGGCATGAGATACCTTTGAGATAAGGGTAGATTTTCCTGCGTTCGGGTATCCTATGATGCCGATATCGGCTATTAACTTGAGCTCGAGGACTATCTCCCTTGCCTCGCCCTCTTCGCCCGGGGTCGCCGAACGATTCTTGGAGTTGCCCTTTCCCCCTCTTCCGCCGCGGGCTATTATTACGCTTTCATTGTCTTCTATCAAATCCCTTAATACGGTCCCGGTCTCTCTGTCTTTTACCACAGTGCCGCACGGGACCCTTATAACGCAGTCTGCTCCGTCTTTCCCGCGTTTATTGTTGGAAGAACCATGTGAGCCGGACTTTGCCTTGAAGTGCCTTCTGTATTGGAAATCTAATAGGGTGTGAATACTGGAATCGGTCCTGATGACCACGCTGCCGCCGTTGCCGCCGTCTCCACCGTTGGGTTTGCCTTTTCTTATGGAGCGGTCGCGATAAAAGCTTTCGCAGCCTTTGACGCCTGATCCTGCCTGTATGTGAATCCTGGCTATGTCTACAAACATTAAGTTAGGCGGGGATGACGTTTACGGTATTGCGGCCTGAAAAATCAACTTTTCCGTCCCGGGTGGCAAAAAGGGTGTGGTCTCTGCCCATTCCGACATTCAGCCCAGGCAAAAACTTTGTACCACGCTGCCTTATGATAATGCTGCCTGCCTTGACAACCTGGCCTTCAAACCTCTTCACTCCAAGCCGTTGCGACCGGCTGTCTCTACCGTTACGCGATGCTCCTAATCCTTTTTTATGTGCCATATCTGTCTCCGGATTAGCCTGTTTTTATCTCTTTTACTTTAAGGTGAATATACTTCTGACGATGCCCGATCTTTGCCTTTGACGCCTTCCTCCTGCGGTACTTGAAGGATGTCACTTTTTTGCCCTTGACCTCGCCAAGCACTTCACAGGTCACGCTTGCGCCTTTAAGATACGGGGCGCCTACCTGAACCTTCTTACCATCGCTCAGGAGAAGCACCTTATCCAGCTTAACTGTGCCTGAAGTGCTCTTGGCCAGCCTCTCAAGCAAGACCGTATCGTTTTTCTCTACTTTGTACTGTTTGCTTCCACTTTCAATTACAGCATACATATTTTAACCTCACTGATTTACAAGGTTATAAGTATATCATAATTATATACTAACTGTCAATAGGATTTAAAAGAAATGGTGATCTTGAAGGATATCTGGGCGAGGTCAAGCTCTTTTGGGAAGGCCCTAAAGGGGGAGGCCTGTTTTATGCTCTTAAGGGTCGCATTCTGAAGCGGCCGGCTGGAATCGCTTAAGCCTTCCAGGATCGCCACGTCTTTTAATGTCCCATTTGAAGTGAGTATGAATGTTACGGCCACCTCACCCTCCCCCATAAAGTCTTTATAGTTCCTGTATAGATAATCCCGGATCTTCTCCCTCACAAGCTGGGAATAGCTGAGATATGATATATTGTCTTCCAGGTTGGGTGTGGACTCCATGCGGATGCTTCTCCTCCTGGGCAATGCAGGCTTTGCAATTGAGATGGGTTCCGGGGCGGGCTCTTTGGTTTTTTGGACTTCGATTTTCTCAGGTGTCTTTGGTTTTTCCCGGGGTTCCTTTTTGAGGGGCTGGGGCACCTCTTCTTTCGAGGGCACTATCTTTTCTACGTCCTGGCGCACCTCTATCTTTTCCGGAAGTTTTGTCATTTTGAAGTAGGTAACCTCGATCTCGGTCTCAGGTTTTTTCATCTTCTGAAACTCAAGATCAGGCCAGGGTGCTATAAAGATAGAGTGTATCCCTGTCGATATAAGAAGCGCGATTACAAAAGATTTGTCATGCATAACTTTACCCTTTTATAAAAGGATATATTAAAAGCTGGAGAATGTCAAGTATGGGATGGATTAAAGCAGAACCAAAAGTGGCTACTTGTGTTACGGTATTACGGTGAAGCTAGCATCATTACTTCTGCCTCTATCAGTTACTACATAAAGGCTGCCATTGGTTGCACCATAAGGAACTATACATGTAATTTCAGTGTCGGACCAACTTACCATCTTAGCCACAATGCCGTTGTTAAATTCAACATAGCTACTGCCTCTCCTTGACCTATAAGCAACTATAAAAATCATAAAATCTGCGGAATTTACTTTACCATCTCTATTAAAATCACAAGCCGGATTATAGTTTGGATCGGCTGCGCGTGACTTATAAGCTGCAGCAAAGATTGCGTAATCTTCCATGTCTATCTTAGCATCCTCATTAAAATCGCAATCCGGATTATATTTCGGATCGCCTTCGCGCGACCCCCAGGCACCTGCAAAGATTCCATAATCTCCCCCCATTACCTTGCCGTCCCCGTTAAAGTCACAGGCAGGGTCATAGTTTAAATCACCTAAATATAGACCGAAATTTTCACCTGTAATTGTAATTATGTCTCCCGCCGAGCCCGAATGGGGTTCAACGGATGCAATATATGGCATCTGCACCTCTACCACAGTTATAAGCTGATTTACTCCAGCATTATTTAGTTTTTGCACTACGCCGCTCGGCCAACGTATCTCCATCTCATCTATCGAAGCCGCATTTCCTAATCCAAAGTGGATGGGTTGTGTTTCAACCGAAGAGGTGTGTATTTCACGCAGTTGAGTAAGGTCCCCCGTCTTTACATATACACGTGCCCCATAAGCATCCCTGTTGCTTGCAGTGCCCTCAAGTTTTATTTTAATCCAATTGTTTTGGGTCCCTACCATATTCTTTAAAAATGCCCCGGTTATTCCGCCCAAGCCTGTGGGTGCATATATATCAAGGTCTCCGTCATTGTCATAATCACCCATGCATGCCGCTGCCCATGCAGGGCTTATTTCCTGCGGAAACGCAATATCCGTAATCTCTGTAAAAGTGCCGTTGCCATTATTTCTGAATAAGGTATTTGAAGGATTTTCTCTCGTTCCGCAATCTGTTATATGAAGATCTAAGTCCCCGTCATTATCATAGTCAAAAAAGTCTGTTCCCCAGTTATGTCCACTTGTACCCAAACCGACATTTCCGGCTTCTTTTGTTACATCGGTAAACGTACCGTCCCCGTTATTCTTGTACAAAGCATTATTATTGGGGTCTGCCCGCCAATCCCAGAATTCAGTGAAGAAAATATCGATATACCCATCATTATCATAATCGCCTACAGCGATACCGCTGGGACCGCCTCGCGAGGTATCAATTTGGGATTCCGCTGTAACATCGATAAATGTGCCATCTCCATTATTACTGTATAACCTAAGCCGCTCAGGCAATGAAGGGGGTCCGTTATAATCTGAAAATATAAGATCCTGGTCGTCGTCGTTATCGTAGTCAAAAGATACTATCTGCCCCCAAAAATTCGGGTATCCATGCGGCAAGCCGGTCTCATCGGTTATATCTGTAAAGGTATTATCACCGTTGTTTTTTAACAACTTGAGGAACCGGCCACCAAATATGTCCAAAAATCCGTCATCATTATAATCAATAGTTATTGCCGGACAGAAATCATTTCTGGGAGCTATGCCGCTTGCTTCAGATATATCTGTAAAGGTCCCGTCACCTTTATTTAAAAATAATAAGCCGCTGTCGCGATCCCCTATAAATAAATCTTGATATCCGTCATTATCTATATCCATAAAAATTGATGTCCAGGAAATGATCCCGCCGTGCACCCCTGTTTCATCGCTTACCTCTACAAAAGAACCGTCCCGGGCGTTTCTGTAAAAATGCTGATTGTCAAAACCTGTAAAAAATATATCCGAATAGCCGTCATTATCATAATCTTTCATAACTGTTGAATATGGCATCATATCTTGAAGTTTAAGGTTGGTTTGCGGCCCTACATCCATAAAGGATGTGACTGTCAAGGTGAAACTCAATGTTTCCTCATAGCCGCCTTGAGAGGTTACTTTGAGATTAAAATCGATAACCTCGCCAAAGGGGGTTTCTGGACTAAAAACTATAGTAAAAGGATTATTGTTATTTGTTGCTGTTTGGCCTGGCAGCATATCACCAAACACTGCAATATTATTTTGTACACTTACCCATGGATTATTAGTCGACAACACAGCTTCAACACCCAAAGCATCTTCCCAGAAATTTTTAATCTGAACAACAACGGTTCCGCTTTCCCCTGGAAATATATTGTCCTTTTCTACGGCTAATATCTTAAGAATTGGTCTTGAGCTAACGGTAAGCGAGTTATAAGCGTTAATCCTTCCCGAACCTAAAAGATCCACAAAAAGAGGATTTAAGTCACTTATATTATCGGCTCCCGCCAAAATACGGCTGCGCACTGCATCGGGAGAGTCATTGGGATATATGCTTTTAATAAGCGCTGCAAGCCCTGCAACATGCGGGCAAGCCATGGAGGTTCCACGTGCCCTATAATAAGAATCCCCTAAAATAAACTCACCCGGAGTATAGTTAGGTGCGCTTAAATACATATCGGTACTTTCTGCCTTTAAAGAAAGTATGTTTATATAATAATGTTCCCCTGAAGGAGAATCCGCCATCCTACCTGAACCTCCGCCAGGCGCAGATACATCAATCTTGTACCCGAGGTTAGAAAAATCTGACTTTATATCATCCTGGTCTGTTGAAGCAACGGCAATAACGGAATCCACATTTGCCGGAGTATGGCTGGCTACGTTCATATTATCATTTCCGGCTGCTGCAATTGAAACGCACCCTTTCTGGTATGCGTAATTGAAAATATCTTCTATGACACGGCTGGTTCCTAAACCACCCCAGGAATTACTAAGAATATGAGCATTATTGTCTACAGCATATTTTACGGCTTCTACAAGATCCGTATCTTGTCCGCCGGACGAATCAAGTAATCCCTTTACAGCCATTATTTTTGCCATTGGTGCAACACCAATAACGCCTGAGCTATTGTTGCCAATAGCAGCAATTGTACCTGCGCAGTGCGTACCATGGCCATGGCCATCCATGGGATCGTTGTCGTCATATGCGAAATCCCAGCCTCTCACATCATCAACATAACCGTTGTCATCATCATCAATTCCTGGAGTACCGTTAAATTCGGCTTCATTAACCCATATATTACTAAAGATATCCTTATGATTATAATCAACCCCTGAATCTATCACTGCTACTACAACGTTTTCTCCCTGCGATATATCCCAAGCTTGCTCGCACTGTATTTTTCTTACTCCCCACAGATCATAATAAGCCTGCCCCCAACTTCCTACGGTATGATAGTAAGGGTCGTTTGGAATCGCTTGCGTTTTCCTAATATAATTTGGTTCGGCATATTCTACGTCTGGATCTTTTTCCAGTTCTATTACTGCTTTTTCTACGCTTATTCCTTTTGGAAGGATTGCTTTATAGGAGCGATAAAGAGATTTTTCTGCGGGAGGCATTTTTGCATAAGCTTCCTGGAAAATTTCTTCATCCGATATCTCGTTAGGTTCCTGATATTTTTTCCCTTTAAACCAATACCAGCCACCCTCATCTTTCTCCAGCGTGTGGTTTTTCTTGAATTTGCTTATTACAGGTTTTAAAGAATGGATTCTTTCAAGGTTCTCGGCTTTTAGATCAATCTTTTCTAATACAGATTGAGGATCTACGCCTTCTTTAACCTTAATAAGCACTTCGCCTTCGACATATTCAGCATATGGTTGCTTTTGGCCTTCTGACAATTGCCTGGCTGCCTCGCCTGCAGATAGCCGAGCTTCTTCCTCAATGAGCATGGCCTGAATGTCGGAGGAGATGAATAGAAAAACAAAGAGAAATGCTAAGCCCATTAAGCCTAATTTTTTTAAATTATAGACTCTCATTCTGACTCTCCCTCTGCTAGGATATGTGCTTTTTAAATCCCTTAAAAAAACAGGCAAAAAAAATGTCTATTAACACTTAGCATGTATTCCTTATAATACAAGTATACCGCACGATATCTTCATATGCAATACCCAGAATCTTACTTTTTTCTACTTAACAGACTGTTCATTGTTTACCTTTGGAGGTGACTGGTAATATTGCATAACCCATTCTAACCTCAAGGGTTATATATAACTCTTGAGGTTGGAATGAGAGCAACCCTAGAATTCGATTGTGCCGCCAGCTTCGAATGTGGTGCCGGGCCCGGGATAATAAGTGATGGCTGTTACTGCCGAGTTAGTGGAACCGTAAACCCAGTATTTCCTGTTAAATACGTTCTTAACACTCCCGTAAACAGTGAGATTCTTCCATTTGTATGACAATTTTGTATCCACGGTGGTATAGGAGTTTAGTTTCTGTACGTTATTTCCAGGGTCATTTATGCGAAACTTGGAACCCACATAATTGAGTGAGACGTTCCAGAAAAGATTCTCTATGGGGCTTGCAGTAAACCCTGCCGTAAACTTATTTATAGGCACTATCGGGAAGTCGCTGTTGTCATAAGCGCCTCCATGAAAACGCGCCCTCTGCCTTGTGTAATTAACGTATGGCACCAGGCGGCCATCCCAGAGATTTGCCTTTGCCTCTACGTCAAAACCCATACGGCGTGTCCTGGGGCTGTAATTGACATTGCCTATAAAATTCGGGTCATTTATGTCATAGAAAAGCTCGCGCTTTGTGTCTATGTAAAACCAATCGGCATTGACAATGAGCCACTTCAGGCTGTTGTCTTTAATGCCGACCTCCAGGTTATGGCCGACCTGCTGTCTTATCTGGCGGTTAAGCCCGCCGTACTGAGTTCCAAAAAAGAGTATTACAGGTGAATAGTATTCCTCTGTTGTCGGGAATCTATAAGAACGTGAATGATTGATATATATTTGAGATCTTGGATTATACTTATAGCCTCCGCCGATTTCATAGGCCCATTCATTGAGCTGTTTGCCGTCATTGGCAGTCGCCTGGCCTTTTTGCTCAAATTTATAATCCACCCATTCATAGCGATAGCCTGTATTGACGAGGAATTTATCAAAAAGGAGTACATTGTCGTACGCGTAAAGCGCATTGCTCCGCTTGGTAACCTGAGTGGTGTTCCGGGCAGTCAGGATATTCCCGCTCAGGGTCTCGTCCATTGCTATGAAGTTGTCATTACCTAAAATGAGTGTGTTTTTAAAATTGCCATCAAAGAGATCCGAAGCAACCTCTATCTTGGGCCTGATGTCGCCTGAATCGATCTCATGCGTCCTCTGGCTGTGCCAGGCAGGAGATGATATGTTGAGTGAATTGCTTTCCCTGCGGCGGTATGTATTATGCACGGATGCAGTTACAATATTGTCTCCTGCATTTAATGTAAGCTTGGGTACGCCTGTGATATAAATGTCTTCTGTACTCGCATAGTCATTGGGGAACCTTGTCCCCTTTCTGCCGAGGTTGCCCAGGTCCGGCTGATACAAGGCACCCGGCTGGCCGTATTCATCCTTGTGATAGCCTGTTGAGGCGGCAAATTCAAAAGAGTCTGCCGGGTGAAAGACTATGCGGCCAAACCAGTTGTTGGCCTTAAACTCATTGTTTTCCCTGTAGCCGCCCTCATCGCGGTGGCTGTAGGTGAAAAAATAATCCAGGAGATCATGGTATCCTTCAAACTCCACATATTCTTTATGATAGGCGTGGCTTCCCATTTCAGCGCCTACCCTAACAGTGGGTTCTGTGGAAACGCCTCTTTTGGTAATAATATTTATAACGCCGCCCGTGGCATTGTCCCCGTACAGAACTGAAGACGCACCCCTTACAATCTCTATGCGCTCAATTGTGTTTAAATCAATCTGCGCCCAGTCGGTGCCGGATAGGTCGATCTGATTTGTTCTTCTGCCGTCAATAAGCACCAGGACATTGGAGGGGCTCGATTCCCCGAAGCCTCGTATATCTACATTCGCACCCTTGGGGTTTGTTAATAGCTGTGATACCTCCTTTATAAGGCCGGGCAGATCCGTAGCACTTGAGTTGGCAATCTCCTCTTTTGTTACGACAGATGTGTTTTTGGAAATATTAAACGCATATTCCTGGCTCCTCAAAGGTGTAATCACAAGCGGGGCAAGCTCAAAGCCGAATACACCCTCTACCAGTTTTACAGGCAGCTCTACGGCCTTTTCTATAATCTTGCCGGGGACTTCCAGCACATCCTCGATGATGCCCTGATCGTCATTCACTTCGGCAATGATGCCCTGCACGACATACTCTTCCGCATATCCGAAAACAAATAACGAAAGAACAACCAGAACTACAAAAAACACACAAAACCTATTTTTAAACCTCATTTCTCCCTCCTGAAAATAAAAATGCCCTTGGCAATTTTTGCCAAGGGCTGCACCCTGTTCTACTTAACCCATTTTATTAGCCTTAACCCTTCCGCGGGGTTTGGCTTTCTAAATACAGGCAGGTCTTCTGACTCATGGCTATCTACTAATCGCGCCTTCCCATCCATATCGGATAGTGGCTTAGTGCGATGTTCGCTCCACTCACAGCGGCGGGACCGCGGCCGAATTTAACGGCCTTCCCTTTTTAAGCTTTCTGCACCTATATCTAACTAAGATTTAAAGAACTGTATGTATTATACTTAAATGAAAACGTTTGTCAACTGATTTGTTGAAGCTGAGCTTCCTGCCACGTAAAACTAAACTATGGCTGGAAGCTTGGCTTCATACAACCTATGGCTGGAAGCTTGGCTTCTTTTACCTTCTTAACTACTTTTCGATTCCGCGGCGTGCTGATATGCCCTTCCTATAATAGTGTTTTACTTCCTTCATTTCCGTAACCAAATCTGCGAGTTTGATAATCTTTCGCGGGGCGTAGCGGCCGGTCAGGACCAGTTCGGTCTTTTTCGGCTTCGTCCTAATAAGTTCTGAAACTTCTTTTAGTTTTAAAAGTTTCAGGTGCAGGGCTACATTTATTTCATCCAGTATGACCAGGTCGTATTTCTTCTCAGCTATAATCTTCTTTACCCTGTTGAACCCCTTTTGGACAAGCCTGATATCTTTTTCTTTCGGCCGGCCGCATATCATGCATCCCCTGCCAAACTGCTCCACTTTTATATTTTTTTTATGCTTTTTCAGAGATTTTGTTTCGCTATAGGGGCCGGATTTGATAAACTGCCCCACATAAACCTTAAGGCCTGCGCCGGCGGCCCTGAGTGCCAGGCCGAATGCCGCAGTGGACTTTCCTTTGCCGTTACCTGTATAAACCTGCACGAATCCCTTCATTTATCTTTTCCTCAATACAACATGCCTTGCAACATAAAAGCCGCCAATCAAAAGAATAATAAACACAACCGTGATAATATTGAAATATTTATCAATATATACTTTAGCGGTTTCGCCGAAGAAATATATAACTGTGCCTACCATAAAAAAGCGCGCGCCCCTGGCCAGTATAGACACAAGGACAAAGCGCAAAAAGTTTATATAAAACACCCCGCCGGCAATTGTGAAGACCTTATAGGGAATAGGCGTAAAGCCTGCGATACCCACTGCCCAGGCATCGTATTTGGCAAAATAATTGTGTATTGTTGTTATCTTTTCTTCCTTTACGAATTTCCTCAGGATTGGCCTGCCGCCTTTTAAGCCTATGAAATACCCGAACATTGCCCCAAGTACAGAGCCGGCCGTTGTTATAGCGGCCAGGAAAAAACTCATCTTTGGATTAGCAAGCCCTAATGCAATGAGGAGTATGTCGGGCGGAATGGGAAAAAATGATGACTCGGCAAAAGATAAAACAAAGAGCCCCAGGGGCCCGTAAGGCATAAACTTATTTAATGTCCACTTTACCATCCCTTTAAGCACTCCAACCGTCCTTTCCTATTAATGGTACAAACATGCATCCGCACACATCAGTCTTTATGATTTTTCCGCCTTTTTTCTCAATAAGCGTAAGCATCTGGCTGAAATTCCCGCCAACAGGGATTACAAGGCGCCCCCCGTCTTTTAACTGATCCACCAGCTCACTCGGTATGCCGGGCGCGCCCGCAGTTACAATAATCGCATCGTACGGGCCGGACTCTTTTAATCCCAGGGTTCCGTCACCTTGTTTAATTTTTACGTTAGGCGCACCTGCGTCTTTTAGATTATTCTCTGCAAGCTTTACCAAGCCTGGAATCCTCTCCACCGAATACACCTCTTTGGCAAGCCCTGCCAGGATAGCTGCCTGATACCCGCTCCCGGCGCCCACCTCAAGGACCTTTTCTCCTCCCTCGAGGTTAAGGAGTTCTGTCATGAGGGCTACTATGTACGGCTGTGAAATGGTCTGATTCTCCCCTATCGGGAGGGGATGATCCGCGTAAGCGGCAGGAATAAATTTTTCTTCTACAAATTTATGCCTGGGGACCTTCCGGAAGGCGTCGAGCACGCGCTTGTCGTGTATGCCGCGTGGTATAAGCTGTTCGGAGACCATCCGTTCTCTCAGGACATCAAAATCCATTACGTACCCTTGTTTTCTTTTTCCTTGGAAATATTTAAAAGCATGCGGGCAAACCGTACGGTATCTAATAATGGATTTATTCTGCTGGCCTCGCCCTGATAAATGGTTTTAATCGGGATCGATATTATCTTGAATTTTTCCTTGGCGGCGCGGATGAGGATTTCTGACTCAATTTCAAAATTGAGTGACATGAGCTGCATCCGCTCGAGCACCCTTCTTTTTAATAACCTGAATCCGCACTGGGAATCCGGTATGTCCTGCTGGGCAAATTTAGAAATCACATGCGACATGACGCCGTTTGTAACGCGTCTCACCCATGGCATTGAGCGGGTGTCCCCCATCCTGTTGCCCACGATTATCTCGGCATCTGTATTTTTTGCGGCATGTATAAAGCGGTCCAGGTCATCAGGGTTGTGCTGGCCGTCCCCGTCCATCATGACAGCCGCGGCATATTCCCTTACCAACACATGTTCAAAACCGCGGATTATGCACGCACCCTTGCCCCGGTTTCTTTTGTGCATAATGATGTCCGCGCCCCTGTCGGATGCGATTACAGCCGTATCATCCTTGGAACCGTCATCTATGACAAGGACGTCAAAGCCTTTTTTCTTCACGTCGGCAACAAGCCCGCCTATTGTCCTTGCCTCATTATATGTCGGTATAACAATACAGGTTTTCATCTTATTCTTCCGGCCATAATTCACTGAACATCGACCACTGTCCGGGATATTTCTTCACATATTCCTCAACCGGCTTCAGGCACTTTTCAGTGATTGCCTTTATGTCTATGTGCTCTTTTCCTACAGGTGTATATTCAATGGCCTTCTCAAAACTATATGTAAAGGTATTGTCCGGCTCCCTCATCATAAAAAGGGGCACTATGGAACAATTTTTTCTCAATTTAAATATCGCAGCGCCCTTGGGCATTATCGTGTCTCTGCCGAAAAATTTCACCCTAAGGTCGCTTTTCGAAAAATCCCTGTCTGCGAGTATGGCAACCCCCTCATTTCTGTCGAGGGCCTTGAATGCCTTTTTGACGCTGCCGCCTAGCGGGATTACCCCGACACCCTTGGACTTTCTCCTGTTGTCAAAAAAATCGTTTATGCGTTTATCTTTATGCGTAAGCGCGATTACATTGATCGGATAACCCAAAAGCCCCAGGGCCATTGCACCCAGCTCCCAGTTGCCAAGGTGCGCGCTCAGGAGAATGACGCCGTTTTTATTCTTGAAGGCGTCATTGAGATTTTCGATGCCTTTCAGTTTTACATTTCTATCAATATAGGGCTTATCTATTTTCTCATGCCTTATAAAGTCCACCAGGTACTTACAAAAATACCGGAAGACATCCCTTACATGGCGCTCCAGGTCAGGATTATCTTTTCCAAAGATCAGCCTCAAATTATTTAAAATAATAACTTTGTCTTTTTTTGAAAAAATATATTTCAGGTCAGCAAGCCTCTCGGCAAGCCAGTACCCTGCCGCCAGCGGTAAAAAATTAAATACAACTTCGCATAATTTGTAGAAATAATAAAGCATTACGTTAAATTTAAGATTAGTTCGGCCGTTTTAAGGGCTGCGTCGGCCTTCGAGTGCCTCTTGGCCAGAGAGCGCATACTGCGGAGCTTGGCCGGGTTGTCCAGCAGCTCTTCGATTACGATAACAAGCTCTTTTTCATCTTTCACTTTTATGGCCAGTTTTTGAGTCAAAAGAAAATCTGTGTTCATGGCCTCCTGCCCCGGAAGAGGGTTTATAATAATCATGGGCAGGGTCTTTGAAAGCGCCTCAGCGGTTGTAAGCCCGCCCGGTTTTGTAACAACGAGGGTTGAGACGGCCATGAGCTCGTCTATGTTTTCTGAAAAGCCGGTAATAATTGCCTTCTTTTTAAATTTTTTACCGCGCCTCTTGAAATAATTATACAAACGGCGGTTTGAGCCGGTCACTATGATCATCTGCAGGGCCTCATGCATCCTGTCCAAGGCCCACACCATGTTCTTGATCGGCCCGAGGCCCTGGCCTCCGCCCATGATCAGTATAGTGGGGATATTTTCAGAGAGATTCAATTTTTTCAAAATCAACTGATTGTCCAATTTTTCAGCAAACTTTGAATACATGGGGATGCCGTAAGGCTTTACCCTGTCTTCGGGGATGCCGTTTTCGATGAGCCTTTTGCCGGTTTCATCAGAGGGGACTATGTATGCATCAACGCTGCTATACAGCCAGTATGAATGAGGCGCATAATCGGTCAGGACCCCTACTATGGGTATGGAAAGATTCTTGTGCTTCTTTAAATCTGCAACCATTCCGCATGGAAAGGCCTGCGTACAGACGACTGCATCCGGTTTAAATTCATCGAGAAGGGCTTTCAGTTTGTTTGAATTAAATTTGTGTATGGAGTTCTTCAGCCGCTTGGTACGTTCAACCACCTTTGGGTTATCATACATATAGCCCCAGATATTCGGCGCGTTTTTTATTACACTCATATATGCCTGATTGATGACCTTCTCAAGCACAGGATTGGTGTAGTGAAACGCATTTATACACCTGGTCTCTGTGCCGGGCTCAATGGCCTTGAGCGCCTCTTCAATAGCAAGGCCTGCCTGCTTGTGGCCGGAGACCTCAGAAATAAACATTAAAAGGATTCTTTTATGCATCAACCTCGAGCACCTTCTTTATCCTTTTTATAGCCTCTCTTATGCGGTCTTCGTTTTCTACAAGGGCGAAGCGGACGTAGCCTTCGCCATATTCGCCAAAACCTGTGCCGGGAGCAACCATGACGTGCGCCTCTTTTATAAGGAGGCTTGTAAACTCCATGGATGAAAGCGCGCTGTACTTGGGCGGGATATGCGCCCAGACATAAAAGGTCGCCTTGGGTTTTTTGACCTTCCAGCCTATTTCATGCAGGCCGTCTACAAGTACGTCTCTTCTTTTTCTATACGTCTCTACTGTCTTTTTAACACAGTCCTGTGAACCCGAGAGAACCTTTATTGCCGCCGCCTGAATGGCCCTGAATATTCCGAAGTCCATATAGGTCTTGGTCTTTGCCAGTGTCTTTAATATATTTCTGTTGCCGACAACAAAACCTAATCTCCAGCCTGCCATGTTATAAGACTTGGAGATAGTATGGAACTCTATGGCCACTTCTTTTGCACCTTTGACCTGAAGCAGTGAAGGCGCCTTGTAGCCGTCAAACACAATATCAGAATAGGCAAGGTCGCTTCCCACAATGATCTCTCTCCCCTTTGCCCAATTCACGATCCCCTTGTAAAAATCCAGGCCCACAACAGTTGTAGTGGGATTGTGCGGATAGCTTACAAAAAGGAGCTTTGCCTTATTGAGCACTTCCTTCGGAAGCGATTTAAAATCCGGTAAGAAACCATTCTCTGCATGAAGCGGTACATTGTAGAGAACGCCCCCTGCAATGATTACGCCGTTAAAATGCACCGGGTATGCCGGATTCGGGACAAGGGCTATGTCATCATTGTTTAAAAATGAAAGTGAAAGATGCGCTATCCCCTCTTTGGAGCCTATGAGAGGAAGGACCTCTGTCTCTGGGTCCAGGTCAACATCAAAGCGCTTCTTATACCAGTTTGCGATGGTTTTCCTGAGTTTTTTCTCAATATCACCGTCGGCACGGGAATATCGCTGGTTGCCGTCAACCTTTGCCTGTCTACATAGCTCATCAATAGCCTCTTTTGGGCAAGGCTGGTCAGGTGAGCCCATTCCAAGGTCTATTACGTCTCCTCCGCTCTCTTCCACTTCACGCTTCAGCTTATCTATTACGGTAAACAGATAAAGCGGCAGCCTCTTTAACCTATTTGCTTCGTGCATGATTTATCCTTTCTTAAGTTGGCTTTATTCGATTACGGCCAGTACCTGGCCTACTTTTACTTCATCGCCTTCTTCGGCGCGCGTTTCTTTAACAGTCCCTGAAGCATTCGAAGGCACATTAAAGCTGGCCTTGTCAGTGGCCATCTCGACAAGGTCGTCACCTTCGTTTACCTTGTCCCCTACGTTAAAATGCCAGTTTGTTACTACTGCCTTCTCTACTCCTTCTGCCAATTCCGGTAAAACCACTTCTTTCATTTCGAACCTCCGTCTAGTTAATATAAGAGCTTCTTACAAAGGGTGCACTCGCTACTTCTTCAAATCCCATACAAGCTGCCTTTTTTCTATATCTTTCAAATATATCAGGGTGAATAAACTTCTTCACCTCTACCTGATCCTTTGAGGGCCTGAGATATTGCCCGATGGTCAATGTTGAACAGCCCGCGTTTTTTAAATCAGAGAACACATCGAGCACTTCGCCTTCTCTCTCTCCGAGGCCGAGCATTATTCCGCTTTTAACTTTTAAAGAACCGTTAAGTTCAGAAATACTATTTAGTATACCTAAAGACCTCTTATAATCAGCCTCAGGCCGCAGCTTACTGTAAAGCCTTGGCACAGTCTCTATATTGTGCGAATACACATCGGGCCCGGACTGAAATACTTTTGCAACGGAACTTTTCTCACCATTAAAATCCGGTGTCAGGACTTCAACCTTTACATGGTTATTATCTTTTTTTATTTCTCTGACACAGGCTGCAAACTGATCCGCACCACCGCCTTCTAAATCATCGCGCGTCACGGATGTTATAACTGCGTATTTTATTTCTTTCTCGCGGATAAAGCGGGCTACCCTTCCGGGCTCATCTTTGTCCAGCCGGTTAATTTCACCCTTTTTTACACCGCAGAACGCACAATGCCTTGTGCAGGTATCCCCGAGGATAAGAAACGTTGCCTTCCCCTTGTTAAAGCACTCGCACATATTCGGGCACCTTGCACTCTGGCAGACTGTGTTGAGCCTGAAGTCTTTCAATGAACTACTTAAAGTTTTAGCAGTTTCATTAGGCGAAAAACTCTTCCTAAGCCACTGCGGGAATCTCTTTTTTAGCATCCAAAATACCGAAGACACTGCAAAAACTGTCTATTATTTTTTCTTTGGCCTCATCGATATCAATTGTCTTTTTCAGTAATTTCGAAAGGGTCGTTATTTCAACTCCCTTTATGCCGCAGGATCTAATCATGGAAAAATAATTTAAGTCAGCATTAATATTGATGCTTACTCCGTGGAAACTCACCCACTTGCTGGCGCCTATCCCCAGAAAGCCTATCTTCTTGCCTTTGGTCCATGCCCCGCTTGCACCGGGGACCCTTTCGCCTTTAACCCCGTAGCTTTTAAGAAAATGGATCATGACCTCTTCAAGGTCCCTTATATATTTATGCAGGTCAGAGCCCCTTTTCTTGAGATCCATGATCGGGTATAAGACTATCTGGCCCGGGCCGTGGAATGTAATGTCTCCGCCCCTGTCTATATCAATGAGCTTTATATTGTTTTTTTTCAGGACTTCTTCGTCCACCAGGAGATTATCACGCGAACCAGTCCTGCCAATGGTAAAGACAGGATGGTGTTCGGTAACAATCAATGCGTCAGGCCCTGTATCTTTTTGTATTGCGTAGGCCTCTTCGTAGTCTACGAGCCCCAGTTCTTTAATTATCATAACGTATGAATCGGTTTTCCTGTTATACCAAAGGCCGCTTCCATCAGGCCTTCGGAAAGCGTGGGATGCGCATGAATCGTCTCCAGGACATCTTCTGCCTTTAGCTTTAATCTAACCGCAAGCGTTGCCTCGGCTATTAATTCTGTTGCTGCCGCACCTACAATCTGCACGCCAAGGACTGTATTATCCTTGTCATTAACGAGCATCTTGACAAACCCTTCTGTGTAGCCGATCGCGTGCGCCTTGCCCAATGCAGAAAACGGAAACTTCGCCTGTTTTACTTTAAGCCCTTTGGCTTCGGCTTCTTCTTTTGAGAGGCCGACTGTTGCGATCTGCGGCTCTGTATAAACACAGCATGGTACAGCCGTATAATCCATCTTTATTGTCTCCCCCAGGATATTCTTAACCGCGGTTATGCCTTCGTGGCTTGCCACATGGGCAAGCATGTGTTGTCCTATCACATCGCCGATGGCATAGATATTGCTTACATTGGTACGCAAGTATTCGTCGACTGTAATTCTCCCTTTATCGGTTTTTATTCCGAGTTTTTCCAGTCCTAAGTCTTCTATATTCGGCCTTCTCCCCACTGCAACCAGTATTTCATCATACGAGGCCTTGAGTGATGAATCTGCCTTTGTCTTTAAAAGGATTTTGATCTTTCTCTTTTTAAAACTTAGCTCAATCGCTTTAGACAATGCCTTATCCATATTTGGAAGGAGCCTGTCGAACATTTCAACTATGGTGACCTCTGCTCCGAGGGAATTAAAGATATATGCATATTCACAGCCTATGTAGCCTCCCCCGACAATCAATAGTTTTTTCGGGGCCTTTGGAAGGGCCAAGAGGTGATTGCTTGATAATATCTTTTTCCCATCAAACTTAAAATCGGGAAGCTCTACCGGCCTTGAGCCTGTAGCTATAATAATTGAATCTGCTTCTATCTTTTCGCCATTTACGTCTATCACACCTTTATCGACTAATTTTGCCTTTCCCTTTTTTACCTCAACCTTTTTGGCCTTCAAGAGCATCTCTATGCCGGTGCGCAGTTTTTTTACGATTTCATTTTTCTTATCAAGCATCCCGGGAAAATCAATGGCCTCTTTTTTATGCACTAAAGCTATCAAGGTCTTTGTAGGGATGCAGCCCCTGTTGAGGCACACACCTCCCACAGAATCTTTTTCCACCAATATTACCTTCTTGCCATGCATGGCAGCATAGATCGCCGCTATGTATCCGCCCGGCCCAGCACCTATAATCGCTATATCGAATTTGCTCATATTTTAGTCAAAAGCCCTTTCGTCCTCTCTGCGGAGGCTGCAAGCTGCTTCTTTTCCTCATCCGTAAGTTTAAGCTCGACTATCTCCTCAACACCGTTTTTACCCAGTTTTACAGGCACGCCTAAACATAAATCCTTAAGGCCATACTCGCCATTCAGATAAACCGATGCGGGAAGGAGTCTCTTTTCATCTTTTATGATGGCCCTCACCATAAGAAAACTTGCCGCGCTCGGGGCATAGTATGCGCTTCCTGTGCCAAGTAAAGATACAATCTCAGCCCCTGCCTTTCTTGTGCGCTTCACAAGCTCATTTATCTTTTCAAGCGACAAAGCCTCAAATAAGGGTTTGCCTTTTATCTTTGTATGGCTTAAAAGCGGGACCATGGTATTGCCATGGCCGCCAAGGACCATTGTCTCAATATCTGTGGGAAGTACCTTCAGTTCCCTGGCTATCAAATGCGCAAACCGCGAAGAATCCAAAACCCCTGCCATGCCCATTACCCTCTTTGGCCCGAAACCGGATTCTTTGTACGCAATATATGTTGTTACATCCAGGGGATTCGTAACCATCAAGATAATCGCATTCGGAGACTGCTCTACAACATTTTTTAAAATCCCTTTTACAATGCCTCCATTCTTTGCCATGAGGTCGTCTCGGCTCATGCCGGGGCGCCTTGCAAGCCCTGCTGTGATGACTACAACATCAGAGTCTTTTGTGTATTTATAATCATCTGTGCCGCAGATTGTCTTTTTGTGGCCTGTAATTGAGGCTGAGTGGCAAAGATCTAAGGATTTTCCTTCAGCCAGTCCCTTTACAATATCCACTAAGACGCAATCGGCCAGGTCGCTTTCAACAATCCTCTTGGCCAGCGTTGCGCCGACATTCCCCGCGCCTATAACTGATACTTTCATGTTTTTCATTTTAATTTTCCTATGATTGCATCTGCCATTTGTGATGTGCCAACCGCTCTTGGGTCATCCCTGTGCGGCTTCATGTCATATGTAACACTTTTTCCCTCTTTTATAACCGCTGCTACCGCATTCTCTAATCTATTCGCAGCATCGCTCTCTCCGATATATTTCAGCATAAGTACACCTGAGAGAATCATGGCAGTGGGATTCACCTTGTTCTGCCCCTTGTATTTTGGCGCAGCACCATGGGTCGGCTCAAAGAGTGCCTCTTTATCCCCTATATTTGCACCGGGTGCAACGCCTAATCCGCCTACAAGCCCTGCGCAGAGATCTGAGATTATGTCTCCATAAAGATTCGGGAGCACAAGACAGTCATAAAGCTCGGGCTTCTGCACAAGCTGCATGCACATATTGTCCACTATGCGGTCCTCAAACTCTATCTTGCCTTTATATTTCCCGGCAACCTTGCGCGCAGTCTTTAGGAATAATCCATCCGAGAACTTAAGGATGTTTGCCTTGTGTACGGCTGTTACCTTTTTTCTTTTATTTTTGATGGCATACTCAAAGGCAAATTTAAAGATCCTCTCCGTACCTGAAACAGAATTCGGCTTTATGGATATACCTGAATCAGCCTTGATCACTCTACTTGTGAGCTTTTTTATCGCGGCTATAATCTTTTTTGTCTCAGGCTTTCCCTTCTCAAACTCTATCCCTGCATATAGATCCTCTGTGTTCTCCCTGAATATGACTATGTCTATATCCTTGTACCGGCTTCTTACGCCCTCGTAAGACTTACATGGCCTGAGGCATACGAATAGATCGAGCGCCTGCCTCATTTCTACGTTTACACTTCTAAAGCCTCCACCCACAGGGGTTATAATCGGCCCTTTAAGCGCGACTTTATTTTTTCTTATGGACTCGAGGACTTTATCAGGCAGAGGTGTACCGTATTTATCCATTACATCCGCACCCGCCTCAACAATGTCCCAGGTTACATCAATACCTGTTGCCTCAATGCACCTCTTCGCGGCCTCCGTAATCTCAGGGCCCATCCCATCGCCCGGTATAAGTGTTATTCTGTGTTTACTCAAATCTTGAACCCTCCGTATTTGTTAAAGTGTTTTACCACACCGCCGTCTTTGAGGAGTTTTGACATTAAGGGCGGTATCGGTTTTACCTTTATTTTTTTATTTTTTGTAACGTTTGTAAGCTCGGATTTATTCAAATCT
>CAYVIU010000006.1:0-12281 GCA_964451625.1 uncultured Planctomycetia bacterium
AACACAATGTAGCACCGGTTTTTATGAAGGAGATTGGCAGGGAAATAAGGCCTGTAAAAGACATCAAGGCCTTTTTTAAAATATGCGCTTTAATAAAAAAATACAGGCCCCATGTAATCCATACGCATACTGCAAAGGCGGGGACCCTTGGCCGGTTGGCGGCATTTTTCCTGAGGGTCCCGGTCAGGGTTCATACATTTCATGGCCATACATTTTATGGATATTTTAATCCATTGAAAAATTTTATATTTCTGAATATTGAACGCCTGCTCTCAAGTATAACGGATAAAATTATAACCATAAGCCCGCTGCAGCTCTCGGATGTTACCGCCAGATATAAAGCCGCACCCAGGAAGAGGTGCATTATTATGCCTCTGGGAATAGAACTGGGCAAATATTTAAAAGTAAACCCCGAACCCGGTGGAAAGGAAAATATCGGATTTGGTAAAGAGGATATTATAATCGGCACAGTTGGAAGGCTGACAGGAGTGAAAAATCACAAGTTTTTCCTGGAGACTGCCGATTTGTTTTATCGCACAATCAAAGATGAAAGAATCAAGTTTGCTATAGTAGGTGACGGCAAACTTAAAAATGAGCTCATGGCCTACAGAGATGCCCTTGGGTTGGCCGAAAAGGTGCGCATTTTTGGCTGGCAGGAGGACCTAGCCAGATTCTATTCAGCCTTTGACGTGTTTACCCTTACCTCGAAAAATGAAGGCACCCCTGTATCAGCCATAGAGGCCATGGCATCAGCCAGGCCGGTTGTTGCAACTGATGTGGGGGGCCTGTCAGATCTGGTAAGGGAGGGGGAAACCGGTTTTTTAATAAAACCCGGAAAACATAAAGAGTTTGTTGAAAAACTCAAAGAACTCATCTATAATAGAGGGACCTCTCTTTCAATGGGGAAGGCAGGCAGGGATTCGGTTAAAGAGGTATACAGTATTAAGCGCCTTATTAATGACATAATTGTATTATATAAGCAAACACTGAAGAAAAAAGGAGCGATATAATGAGAGTACTTATTACAGGCGGGGCGGGTTTCATAGGTTCGCATCTGGCAGATGCCTTTGTGGAGAATGGCGATACCGTAGCTATAATAGACAATCTTTCCACCGGCAGCATGGACAACATAGAGCACCTTAAGTCAAAGAAAAACTTCAGCTGTCATATTGATACCATAATGAACGAAAAGCTTATGAAGAAACTGATAGCCGAATGCGACATAACCTACCACATGGCAGCTGCTGTGGGGGTCAAATATATAATCGATAATCCTCTTGAGTCAATCGAAATCAATGTTAAAGGCACTGAAATTGTCCTTGAGCTGGCCAACGATCTCGGGAAAAAGAAGGTGGTAATAGCCTCGACCTCCGAGGTTTACGGTAAAGACAGGAACGGCCAGATTGCATTCAGGGAAGAAGACGACCGTGTGCTGGGTTCTACCAATATTACAAGGTGGAGCTATTCCTGCACGAAGGCATTGGATGAATTCCTGGCACTGGCCTATCACAGGGAAAAGAAATTACCTGTCATAATAGCAAGGTTTTTCAACACCTGCGGCCCGCGCCAGACCGGAAAATACGGCATGGTTATACCACGATTCGTAAAACAGGCGCTTCTCAATAAGCCAATCACTGTTTACGGGGACGGAAAGCAGACGCGCAGCTTTGCTTATATCTCTGATGTGGTGGATGCCTTGATAGCCCTGGGAGAAAACCCTGAGGCAGTAGGGCAGGCCTACAACATAGGCAATCCAGAGGGGATAAGCATAGGCAAGCTGGCGGAAAAAATTAAAAAAATGACCAAAAGTTCTTCCGAGATTACCTATATTCCTTATGAAAAGGCGTATGAAAAGGGTTTTGAGGATATGAGGCACAGGCAGCCTGATATAACAAAGATAGAAAGCCTGATCAATTTTAAACCCAAGGTGGGTATAGACAGGATTTTAGAGAACATAATAAAATATTTCGAAAAATGATTACAAACTTCCTGGATTCTGCATGGGCATTTTTTATATCGGTGATACTGGCGTATCTCCTGACACCATTTGCCGGCTATATAGCCAGAAAAATAGGTGTTATAGATAAACCCGCCAGCACAAAGGCGCACGGGCACCCGACTCCGCTTCTGGGCGGGTTTGCCATATATGTCGCATTTTTTCTGGCTGTGATATTTACTATCGGTTTCAGCAGGGAATTGCTGGCCATCTTTATAGGCGGAACCATCCTTTTGGTTATAGGCATAATCGATGACAGGATCAAGATCGGCCCTCACATAAAACTCTTCGGCCAGATTACAGCAGCACTTACAGTGGCAAAGATGGGCATCCAGGTAGGTTTTATTGAAAATTATTACCTGAGCCTCATTTTTACGTGTTTCTGGATAGTGGGGATAACAAATGCAATTAATCTGTTGGATAATCTTAACGGCCTGTCTGCAGGCATAGCCGCCATATCGGCGTTCTTCTTTGGGGTCCTGGCCTGGGAAAGGGGAGATTTTACGATTACCCTTTTTGCTGCAGCCTTGTGCGGAAGTTCACTCGGCTTTCTCAGGCATAATTTCCCGAAGGCGCGTATTTTTATGGGGGATGCAGGGAGCCTTTTCATAGGCTTCGGGTTGTCTACTATAGCGATTTTAGGAGATTGGTCAGCGCCAACACATTTCACGTCTTTGGCCATACCGATATTTGTCCTGGGTTATCCCATATTTGATACAACGCTTGTTACAATTTCAAGGATAAGGAGCGGCCGGTCCGTATTTAAAGGAGGCAAGGACCACTCTTCACACCGCCTTGCCCTGCTTGGGCTTAAAAAGAGGAGGGCAGTGCTTGTGATATTTTTTATTAATTTCTGTCTCGGTTACGCAGGCTATATGCTGTCTAAGTTCGATAATCCGGGTGCAGCAATTTTAACAGCACTTATTGCTATTCTTTTCATGCTTGCGCTGGGGATAAGGCTAAGCATGGTCAGGGTAAGCGCAAAGGGCAGGAGAAAAGGATGAATATAATGAACTTAAAGAAGCTGACAGAATGGGCTCTTTATGGCTTAATATTTTCTCTGCCTTTTTCTAACTCCCTCGTTGAAATATGCGCGATTACAGCAATTGTTTCATGGCTCTTGAGAAAGCTGTTTTTGAAAGAGCCGTTTAATCCGGTGTATACCGAATTAAACTTGCCATTAGCGTTGTTTTTCCTTGTGAGCCTATTATCTGTCTTTTGGTCAACACACCCTACCATAAGCATAACCGCCCTCACGCGAAAACTTTCAGAATACCTGCTCCTTTACTTTATAGTGATTGATACAGCAAGGGAAGAGCGCGTTATCAAAAACATCTTTTTCACTTTTTGCTTAATAGCGTTTATTATGTGCATGGATGGTTTTTATCAGAGAATTACCGGCCTGGATTTTATAAGAGGCCGCCAGATGTACGGCCTGGAGCGCATAACAGGCAGTTTCCGCTTTCCTACAGGCTACAGTGCGTGGCTCCTTATTGTTACGCTGCCTTTTATAAGTTTAGCGCTTTTTCTGAAAGAAAATCCAAAGATAAAAAAGATCAGCTCAGTTTTGGCCGTTCTCCTGGTATTAAATATTTTTATGGCATATTCAAGAGGCGCCCTCATAGCCTTTGTTGCGGCGTTGGCAATATTATTGTTTTTAAGTGGAAGCCCGCGGCAGCGCATTATCTCCTGCATAATTTTAATACTGGGCCTCGCTGTGGTTATGTTTATACTTCCTGAGAATATAAAGGGACGCCCGGAGTTTTCAAACATATTTACGCACTGGTCAAGCCAGCACAGGATAAAGATGTGGACATCAGCCTGGAGGATGTTCCTGGACAGGCCGTTTATAGGCCAGGGCCTCAATACATTTATGGCCAATTTTCCCCGGTTCAGGATTCCTCAGGATGAGGCCATAGGCCTGTGGTATGCCCACAATTGTTTTCTTCAGATTGCAGCAGAAATCGGCATCTTCGGGCTTGCGGCATTTTTATGGATGATTGTTCGAATGTTTGTGACCTCTGTCAGGTCATGGATATTGATAAAAGACGAATTTTTAAAGTATCTGTATTTAGGGCTTTTTTGCAGCATAGCAGGGTTTCTTATGCACAGCGCTGTTGAAACTTCGCTTTTTTCTCTTAGATTGGCGGTATTATTTTATTTTTCACTGGGGCTTTTAATGGCGATTAAAAAGGTGGGATTGAAAAATGGGAAAATATAAACTTGATTGCAGATTATTCAATGGCTACAAACCCTGTTCTCCCGGGAGGGTCTGTGAGAAATGTGCCAATTATACTCCTATGGGCAGGAGGATACTGGTCATAAATTGCGACGCGCTCGGAGATGTCCTGCGCACAACAGCCATGCTTGGTCCCCTCAAAAGAAAGTATAAAGAAAGCCAGGTAACATGGCTTACAGATAAATCGGCCTTTCCGCTCCTGGAAAATAATAACTACATAGATAGAATCCTGGAGTATTCCACTGATAACATAATACCTCTTTTAATGGAGAAATTCGATATACTCATGAATGTCGATAAGTCCAGGCGCGCTGCAGCCCTTGCCAACGCTATAAACGCCAAAGAAAAACTTGGCTTCGGCCTGTCAGATGCCGGATCCATAGTCCCTCTCAATAAAGAGGCCGAAGAGCTTTATGAGTTGGGCCTCTCTGACCGGAAGAAGTTTAAAGAAAATAAGAAAACAGAACAGGAACTTCTCTGTCAGACAATGGGCCTCGAATATAAAAGAAACGAATATGTATTAAACCTTACGGATGATGAAAAGGTGTTTGCCGGTGATTATAAAAGCAAACTTGGTATAAAAAAAGGCGATACCGTAATAGGATTTAACACAGGATGTTCCAATCTCTACCCATACAAAAAACTGCCGTTTGCAAAACAGGCAGAGCTCATAGAGGCCCTTCTGAACTCAGTACCTGATGCAAGGATAGCCCTTTTGGGCGGCAGGGAAGATACAGAAAACAATGCAAGGCTTAAAGCGCAATTCCAGGATAAGATTATATCAACTCCTACTGACAAGGGATTAAGAAAAGGAATACTTTTTGTAGAGGCCTGCGACATAGTTATAACCGGAGACACACTCGGCCTTCACATGGCCATAGCGTTGAAAAAGGATGTAATTGTCTGGTTTGGCATAAGTTGCGAGAATGAAATAGATCTCTACAATAGGGGAGTAAAACTGACATCAGAGATTAGCTGCAGGCCCTGCTGGAAGAGAAGCTGCGAAATAACACCCAAGTGCAATGACCTTGTGGATATTTCCAAGATTTCAGAAGCAGTTAAATCCCTGATTAAAAAAGAAGAACCAATTAAAAGATGAAAAATATACTCATAATAAATCCATTCGGCATAGGTGATGTATTATTCTCCACTGTGCTTATTGATGTTATAAAGGACAACATCCCCGGGGCCGGGCTCTATTATATTGCCAACAAAAGGACGCACGGAGTCCTTAAGGCCTCGCCAGAACTTGAAGATGTGTTTATGTTTGAAAAGGATGATTATAAAAGGCTCTGGAGAGATTCGAAAATAAAATGCCTGAAAGAATTTTTCTTGTTTCTTAACAGGATAAAGAGGAAAAAATTTGACCTGGCGATTGATTTATCAATGGGGCACCAGTACAGCTTCTTTTTGATGCTTCTGGGTATCCGACAAAGGGTAGGTTTTAACTATAAGGGGAGAGGGAGGTTTCTCACAAAGAAACTGGAATTCGACGGTTTTAATACAAAGCCCATAGCTGAATACCACCTTGACCTGGCCAGGGCCCTGGGCCTGGATGTCAAGCTGCCTTCCACCAAGATATGGATAGATGCCAAGGATGAAAAATATATAGATGGCTTTCTCTCATCTATCCGGCCGAAAAAAGACCTTATTATCGGTATCGCGCCGGGTGGAGGGGTGAGTTTCGGAAAGGAAAAGATCAACTTTAAGAGATGGGACTCGGTACATTTTGCTCTTTTGGCTGATAAATTAATAGAAACACTGGGAAGTGAAGTTATATTCATGTGGGGTCCGGGCGAGGAGGGTTTAATAAAGGAGATTACATCCGTGATGACACAGCGAGCCCGCATAGCGCCGCCTACTACAATTAAAGAGATGGCAGCCCTCATGAAAAGGTGTGACGCAGTAGTATGCAATGACAGTGGCCCTCTTCATATTGCTGCTGCGGCAGGTGCCAATACAATC
This sequence comes from uncultured Planctomycetia bacterium, assembly GCA_964451625.1. Lineage (GTDB taxonomy): Bacteria > Omnitrophota > Gorgyraeia > JABMRJ01 > CAYVIU01 > CAYVIU01. Next base: position 6,201 of record CAYVIU010000006.1, read on the forward strand.
TCCATTTTTGGCCCTTCAGATGAAAAGGTTTATGGAGCATACCCCCCCGGCAAAAAACACCTTATCATAACCAGGGACATTGATTGCAGGCCATGTTATAAAAAATTTAAATTACCTGATTGCCAGACACGTGCGTGCCTCAAGGAATTAACCGCAAAAGAGATATTTCCGGTAGTGGAGAAGTATCTGAAGGGTGTTAAGCAGAATGTCAAAGTCATGTGATATCATTATTGCAGTCTGGAACCAGTACGAGTTTACGAAAAGGTGTATTGACAGTGTCAGGCGCAATACAAGGGTGCCATACCGCCTGATCCTGGTTGATAATGCCAGTGACAGCCGGACAAGGGATTATCTCTCTGAGTTGGCCAAAACAGAAAAGACTGTAGAGTTAATCAGGAATGAAGAAAATCTCGGCTTTGTCAAGGCGGTAAATAAAGGCTTGGGCATATCCGGGGCGCCGTATGTATGCCTCCTGAATAATGATACCATTACTACAGACGGCTGGCTGGGCAGGATGATGGATCTGGCTGAGGAAAGGCCGGATATAGGCCTGGTGAATCCCCAGAGTGAGGCTCCGGGGCGCCTGACAATCGATGAATACGCTGAGCTTCTCGCCGGAAGGCGCGGTGAATATATTGAGACAAACCAGTGCATGGGTTTTTGCATGCTCATAAAAAGAGAGATAATAGAAAAGGTAGGATGCCTTGATGAGGCCTTTGGGATGGGCGGATTTGATGACGCCGATTTTTCCAGAAGGGTCCATGCCGCCGGCTATAAATGTGTAACAGCGCGTAATGCATATGTATACCACAAATGGCATACATCGTTTGATAAAGACGGCAAGAGAGAGGAATCCGTAAGGCAGAACGAAAAGATCTACTTTGATAAATGGGGAAAATATCTGAGGATTGCATTTCCTGTGACGGCCGCGGCGCGTGACAATTTTATTTCTGATGTGCATACATCTTTTGCCCTGGCAAGAGAATGGAACTGGGTGCATGCCTGGCTTAATATGGATAATAAGGAAGGAGATATTTTGAAATCTCTCAACTTACCCCGCCATCAGAGCCTGAGGCTGTTCTATATATCTAAAAATAGATTTTTCTTTAACATAACAGTACTATTCAAGCTTATTGAAAGGTCCCTGAAGAAGAAGAAACATTTTGACGCAGTCCTGATCACAGATACCAGCCTCTTTAAATTATTGTCCGGATTAAAATGGGTTTTCACTACACCATTAGTCTATATCAATCCCGACAAAATGCCTGAGAGGAGTAATGATGACGCATCCTGGAGAAGGAATGCGGATTTTATAGTTCAAAAAATTAGAGAGGAGATCAGAAAATGAAGTGCGATATTATAATGCCCATATGGAACCAGCTCGAATGTACGCGGGAGTGCATAGATTCCATAAGGAAAAATACGAAGTATCCCTTTGCCCTCATCCTGATTGACAATGCAAGCAACGAAGAGACAAGGGAATACCTGACAGGCCTTTTGGGCCAGAAAGATCTGGAAGTGAGCATAATAAGAAATGAGGAGAACCTGGGATTTTTGAAAGCTGTGAACCAGGGCTTCAAGGCCTCCCATGCGCCTTATATTTGCCTTATGAACAATGACACAGTAGCAACAGACGGCTGGCTGACAGAATTGGTCAATGTTGCCGATTCGCGTAAGGATATAGCCATTGTAAACCCTTCAAGCAATAACCTGGGCCAGCACCCGGGCCGGGCAGGAGTCGACGAGTATGCCGCAACACTCAGGGTGTTCAGGGGCCAGTTTATTGAAATGGGCGCATGCCTTGGATTCTGCATGTTTTTTAAAAAGGGGCTCCTTCAAAAATTGGGGCTTTTTGACGAAATATACGGAGTGGGGAATTTTGAGGATACGGAATACTCAAGAAAGGCGGAATCTCTGGGCTATGTATGCGTAAGGGCAAAAGGCTCCTATGTGTATCACAAGATAAGCCGTTCCTTTAAGAAAAAGAAGGATTTTGAAGAAAGCTTCAGGAAGAATCAGCGCATTTTTAATAAAAGGTGGGGAAAGCCCAAGAGGGTTCTTTATATTATGTCCAGAGACCACCAGAAACTTTATGATTGGCTCAAAAGCGACTGTCTTAACAAGGCGAGATTCGGAAACTGGATCTGGCTTTTCCTGAGAGAGGATGTGCGGTTCGAAATGAAAGAACACTCAAACATAAGGATTTTTTCTCTTCCCGAATTTTTATTTAGGGCAAACTGTATATACAGGATCCTGGTAAGAAAGAAAAAATTTGATTCCATCTATCTGGATGAAGGTGATTTCTCGGACAAGATCAGAAAACTGGAGATGTTTCATAACGCAGATGTCATGTTAATGGGAGGATAGTTTGGTAATACTCGGAGTGGGAAGCCCATTTGTGCATGACCCGTCAGCGGCAATCATTGTTGACGGGAAGCTTATCGCAGCAGCTGACGAAGAGCGTTTTATAAGAAAAAAGCATGCCAAGGGCGAGCTTCCGGTGAATGCGATAAAGTTCTGCCTCAAGGCCGCAGGCCTTTCTCCGGAGGATGTGGATATAGTGGCATATCCCTGGTCATTCAGGGCCTATCTGGCAAAACTCTTCAGTTACGTTGCCCGCTGCTGGAGAAAAAGGCCGTCACGCGCCTTTAAGGCAGTGGCTCAGGCCTCCAGGCGCTATAATGAAAGGACCAAAAAGCTCTATTCTGCATTGAAAAAATCAGGCATAGATCCGAAAAAGGTAAAGATAAGGTTTGTAGAGCACCACCTGGCGCATGCGGCAAGCGCATATCACTTCTCCGGCTTTGAGAACGCGGCAATCATGACAATGGACGGTACGGGCGAGTTTACTGCGACAATGTTTGCAGAGGGGAGAGGCGGCACAATAAAAAAGATTAAAGAGATCATAAGGCCTGATTCACTGGGCAGATTTTACTCCACAGTAACCGCATATCTCGGGTTTCAGACGACAAACGGCGAATATAAGGTAATGGGCATGGCCCCTTACGGAGACCCGGGAAAAATAGATTATTCGCATATTATAAAATATAACAAAAGACATTATCATGCCAATGATGATTACGTATGGGTCATAAGATCCAAAAGGTTTGACAAGGCAAAGGTTTTTTCCAAATACATGGTAAAGGACTGGGGGCCTCCGAGAAACGGAGACGGCTTAAATAAGCCTTACGTGGATATTGCGGCAGGGGCACAGAAGACACTTGAAGATGTTACCCTGGCCCTGATGGAGACCTTTCTTGGGAAAACATTAAAAGAAAACGGCGGGAGGCTCTGCTTTGCGGGGGGATGCGCCCTCAACGTCTCTCTGAACAGGAAATTGACAGCCCACCCTTTGGTGAAAGAGCTCTTTGTCCAGCCGGCAAGCCATGATGCAGGTGCCGCGCTTGGCGCTGCGGTATATACAGCCGGCATAGAAGGCGAAAAGATAGGGCCGATGAAGCACGTGTACTACGGGCCCAGCTATACCGATGAAGAGATAAAAGCGCTTTTGGATAAATATAAAATTCCTTATGCGCACCACGATGATATAAATGAACCTGCGAGCCGGCTTCTGGCAGAAGGAAAAATCCTGGCATGGTTTCAGGGTGCTATGGAATACGGCCCGCGCGCACTCGGCAACCGCTCTATACTGGCCCATCCGTCTATGCCGGGTATATCTGATGAGATAAATATGAGAATAAAGTTCCGGGAAAAATGGCGGCCGTTTTGCCCGTCGCTTTTGCCGGAATATGCGAGAGACATACTTGATTCAACCCATGAAGCCCCGTATATGACCATAGGTTTTAAGGTAAAGCCGCACTGGAAAGAAAAGATAAAAGAGGCCGTCCATGTGGATGGCACTGTAAGGCCTCAGGTGGTGGACCCTGAGACTAACCCCAAATTTTATTCATTGCTTAAAAGATTCCATGAAAAGACAAAGACCCCTGTTTTAATAAACACTTCTTTAAACAGAAGGGGAGAGCCCATGGTCTGTTCCCCGCAGGATGCGCTTGATATGTTCTACGGCTCAGGCCTTGAATACATGGTGCTCGGAGACTATCTGGTGAAAAAATGAAATTATCAGTCGTAATGCCCGTGTACAATGAAAAAGGTACTATTCTTAAAATAATAGACCGCGTACTTAAAGAGGATGTATACGAGCTTATCATAGTGGATGACTGCTCCGAAGACGGCACGCCTGATACACTGAAAAATACTAAACTCGATCCAAGGGTTAAGCTCTTTTTCCACGAAAAAAATCAGGGCAAGGGCGCGGCGGTGAGGACCGGCTTTGATCAGGTAAGCGGTGATGCTGTTGTCATTCAGGATGCAGACCTTGAGTACGACCCTGTCGAATATAGAAATCTCATAGCGCCCATAGAACGCGGTGATGCAGACGCAGTATACGGAACAAGGCTTTCCGGGGGCCGGCCCCAGAGGGCGCATCTTTTCTGGCACAAAATAGGAAATACGCTTATAACACTTTTCGCAAACATTCTTTATAATACCACGCTGACCGACGTAGAGACCTGCTATAAAATGATACGCACACCGCTTCTTAAAGAGATCAGGCTTAGATCCAATGGTTTTGATATTGAACCGGAGATCACTGCTAAATTGATCAAGAGAAGAGCAAAGATTTATGAAATTCCCATATCCTATTACGGCAGAAACTATGCAGAAGGCAAAAAGATATTCTGGTATCACGGCTTTGAGGCATTATGGACACTCATAAAATACAAATTCGTGGATTAAATATGAAGCCCTGGAAAATAGCGCTTATAGCGTGGGTAGCCCTGTGGCTGGTTTTTCTTGGCCGGGGCCTTATCAAGGGAGGGCTTGAGAAGATCATGATCCTTTCCCGGGCAGACCTGTATGAGAAGAATTCATATTTCATGGGAAGTCAGCTGAATGCGTTTGTGGAGGCCTGCAAACGTGAAATGCCTGAGGAAGCAGCATATGCGATCACAGGCGAGATTGACGAACACAATAAGTATAGAATAATTTATCATCTCTACCCGCGGCTCGAATCCAAGAATCCGGACTATATATTAAACATATACCATAAAAGTGCGCACTATGAACTGAGGCGCTTAAGATAATGGAAATTATTTCACTTATACTTTCATTTTTGGTTACGATAACTATCGGCTGGAGCCTGTTAAATATAATCTTCCATAAAAAGAACCCGTTTGCGCTGTTTGAAAAGCTGGCCTTTTCCTATGGGCTTGGGATGGGGGTGGTCACACTCCAGTTTTTCATTTATCATTTTCTTAAGATCCCTTCGACCAGGCTCACTCTTCTGATTCCCTGGATCCCGATTGCGGCAGCAGGATTATTTTTTATTAAACAACCCGCGCCTGATGCCGGAAGGAAAGAAAGGTTCTCCCTTTTTGAGAAATTGTTATTGTGCGGTATATCATTTGAGGTGATTTTCGCTTTTTTCAAGGCGCTCATAAGGCCGCTTGAGTCATTTGACAGCATTGCGATCTACGCAGTAAGGGCAAAGGCCATATACCTGGCAGGCGGGATAGCACCCGACTTTTTTACAAAACTGACGCATAGTTTCCCGAACCCTGATTATCCTCTTTTAATCCCTATTTCTGAGGCCTGGGTCTATACACTCATGGGAGGCATAAATGACCTGCTTGTAAAGGCAATATTCCCCATGTACTTTTTGTCGATCCTGGTTATAATGTATTTTTTCCTTAAGAGATTTATATCCAGAAAATTTGCCCTTATTTTCACATTCCTGCTTGCAACCATTCCTCAACTCAAGCACTTTGCCACAATAGGGTACGCTGATTTTGCACTCGCATTTTATTATTCGATTGCGACAATGCTTTTATATCTCTGGATGCGCGAGAAGAAAACACCCGTTCTTTTGATTTCGGCATTGTTTATGGGATTTGCCGTATTGACTAAAAATGAGGGGACAGCCCTCTGCCTTGTAAACTTTTTAATCCTCTCTATATTCCTGGCCAAAAACTTAAAGGCACCCATTATCAGACAAGTCTTTATATATTTATTTGTTGCCGGTATAATAACAATTCCATGGTTTGCTCTTAAATTGTCAGCCGG
>CAYVIU010000006.1:12291-24828 GCA_964451625.1 uncultured Planctomycetia bacterium
GAGATACTTCAATTCAGTTCTATAAGCCTGGAGAGGCTGAGCGACACATTCAAAAACCCGGGACGCATAGGCGTCATCTTCTATGAGTTTCAAAAACAGTTTTTCGGCCCGAAAAAATGGAATATCCTCTGGATACTGTTTTTTGCATGCCTGGCGCTAAATATTAAAAAGGCATTTAGCCCTAACATAAAATACATGTCCCTGGCAATCCTTTTTATACTAGGCCTTTATGGAGGAATATATCTCTTTATTCCCATCGACAGGCCTATACAGTGGCATCTCGGGACGACAGTGAGCCGTTTACTTCTACACTTTACGCCTTTAATAGCCTTCTGGCTTGGACTCATGACAAATGAAAAACTCGAAAACAATATTTCTGGATAGGGACGGGGTTATAAATAAAGACCCCGGCGGATGGACAAAATACAGTTACGTGACAAACGTAGGTGAATTCCGGTTTTTGCCCGGGTCTGTTGCAGCCATCAAAAGGCTCACAGACGCCGGATATGAGATTATTATAATCTCTAACCAGGCCGGCATAAATAAAGGGCATTACACGCATGAAGCATTAGAGGAGATAACGTCCCTTATGCTTAAGAAAATAGAAAATGCTGGAGGCAGGATTGGCTCGGTTAATTATTGCCCGCACAGGACTGATGAAAATTGCGGATGCCGCAAACCCAGAACGGGGCTTTTTAAAAAGGCGGCCGGAGGCAGGAGCATCAATTTCAAAGATACATATTTTATAGGTGATGGCGCAACAGATGTTGAGGCGGGCAGCAAGATTGGCTGTAAGACCATACTTGTTTTAAGCGGAAAGACTGCGTTGGAAAAGGTAAAAGAATGGGAGATAAAACCTGATTTTGTAAAGAAGGATTTAAGCGAAGCAGTGGACTATATATTAAAAGAGAAGAACAGATGACCATGAAAAAAGTGCTTATAGTACACGCCACAGCAGGCTCAGGCCACACAAAGTCTGCAGAGGCCGTCTATAAGGCGTTCAGCAAGCTCCCTCACGGCCTGGATATAAAACTGGTAAACTCCCTTGATTATATGACAGGCTGGTTCAAGTTTACATATCCGCGTATCTATGTGTTTCTTGTAAACCGCATACCGCTTGTGTGGGCATTCTTCTATTATGCCCTGGACAATAGATTTATTTATCCGGTGGTTTGCTGGATAAGGCATCTCACCAACTGGATGAACAGCCGGAGACTGGAGAAGTTTTTGATAAAAGAAAACGCGGATCTGATAATAAATACGCATTTCCTCGCACCCGATGTTATATCCATGGCAGGTAAAAAGAAGATACGCGCACACGTAGCTACAATTATCACCGATTATAAGCTGCATTCCTTCTGGCTCTCCCGGGCAGTGGATACCTACATAACGGCATATGAAGTCACTAAAGAGAGCCTTGTCAAAAGAGGTGTCCCGAAAGATAAAATCAAAGTATTGGGGCTTCCCATAGACCCTGTATTTTCAACAAGGCACGATAGAAAACAAATCCGAAGAAAGTTGGGCATAAAAGAAGATCTTTTTACGGTTTTAGTAGGCAGCGGGGGCTTCGGCATAGGCCCGGTTGACAAACTAATAACAAGTCTCATTGGCATTGATATTCCATTGCAGCTTCTTGTCGTCTGCGGGAAAAACGCCTCACTTTGCTCTAAAATAAAAGGTCTTGAAAATTGCGTGGACTTTTCCATGACCAGCTACGGTTTTGTACATAATATGCATGAACTCATGGATGCCTCGGATATCATTGTAACCAAATCGGGAGGCCTTGTGTGCGCAGAGGCACTCAGCAAAGACCTCCCTATTATAGGGATATTCCCCATACCCGGCCAGGAGGCCAGGAATCTGGATGTACTGGAAAAACAGGGTGCGGGAATAAAATTAAAAAGGATATCCGATATAAAAGAAGTCCTTGCGAAGTTTTACAAAGATAAAAATGAATCAGAGAAAATAAAAAGAGCGATTGAGCGCGTGAAAAAACCGAATGCATCCGGTGACATAGCACAGCTCGCCATAAACATATTAAAAAAATGAACGATCTCAACACAGTAATCAAATCCATAAAAAATTTCATTGAGCTTGAAAAGGCCGCAGGCATGAAAGAGATTTTTATACCACCTGATAAATCAGTAAAGGATAAAGGCCTCACAATAGAAAATCTTGAATTTGAAGCCCTCTCGTGCAAGGCCTGCTCGCTTCACAAGACACGGACAAACCTTGTATTCGGCTCAGGCAGCCCCACGGCAAAACTGGTCTTTGTCGGTGAGGCGCCGGGCCACGAAGAGGACCTGCAGGGCCTCCCTTTTGTGGGCAGGGCAGGTTCGCTTTTGACAAAGATAATAGAGGCAATGGGCATGAAAAGAAAAGATGTCTATATTGCCAATATACTTAAATGCAGGCCCCCCAACAACAGAAACCCTCTCCCGACTGAGATTCTCTCCTGCGAAGACTACCTCATAAAACAGCTTGAAATCATGAAACCGAAAGTCATATGCGCCCTGGGCAAATTTGCCGCACAGACACTCCTTCGCACCCAGGTATCCATATCAAAACTGCGCGGCACCTTTTATGATTACCACGGCATTAAGCTCATGCCTACATTCCATCCGGCATATCTCCTGCGCAATCCAAATGACAAAGGTCTCGTATGGCAGGATATGAAAAAGATTATGACCGAGCTTAAAAAACCATGAATTACGCCGATGTTGTTTTAGGGCTCCCCATATTGAGGTCCTTTTCCTACAGGATACCCAAAAATTTTATCCCTGAAGCCGAAATCGGAAAAAGGGTGCGGGTGTCATTCGGAAGAAGGGAACTCATCGGCTATATTGTAGGACTGAATGAAAAATCCGATATAAAAAATGTAAAACCGGTCCAGTCTATTATAGACAAAACCCCTATCATATCGGGCGAGATGCTTAAAACTACAAAGTGGATCTCGGAATACTACCTCTGCTCCTGGGGCCAGGCCATTGAGAGCACTATTCCGGGGGTCCTCAGAAAAGGCAAGACATCTGTTAAGCCAAAAAAGCCGTTTGAAGAAGAAAGGTTCGAAAAATCTTCCCACCTTAAACCTACCGAAGAACAAAAAAAGGCCCTGGCCGATATTAATGAGAGCCTGTCTAAAAAAGAACACTGCGTTTTTCTCCTTCACGGGATCACCGCAAGCGGAAAAACGGAAGTTTATTTACAAGCCATAAGCCATGTGTTGGAGCAGGGCCGTTCAAGCATTGTTCTTGTGCCCGAGATATCCCTGACGCCGCAGACAGTGGAGAGGTTCAAGTCGCGTTTTGGTGAAATGGTCGCCGTGATTCACAGCAAACTCATGGGAAGCATGCGTTTCCGCGAGTGGCAGAGGATAAAAACCGGTGCGGCACGCGTTATAGTGGGCGTGCGTTCAGCGATAATGAGCCCGGTAGACAACCTGGGGCTTGTTATAGTGGATGAAGAGCATGAAAGCTCATATAAACAGGAAGATACACCGCGCTATCATGCGAGAGACCTTGCCATAGAGCGGGCACGTATAAATAATGGAGTGGTTGTGCTGGGAAGCGCGACTCCGTCACTCGAATCATTCTATAATGCCAAAAAAGGGAATTATAAACTTATAAACCTTAAGAAAAGGATACAGGATAAAGACCTGCCGGAAGTAAAGATAGTGGATATGAAAAGAGAGCTTGTGCAAAAACACCGGCAGGTTGTCCTTTCACGTATACTAAAGGATATGCTGGATAAGATACTGGCGAAAAAAGAACAGGCCATACTCTTTTTAAACAGGCGGGGTTTTTCAACCTCCATAGTGTGCAAAAAGTGCGGCCATGTCGCAAGGTGTAAAAGATGTGAATCGGTGATGGTCTACCATTTTACGGATAAAAAATTGATATGCCATTACTGCAATCATAAAGAAGACCCTCCTGATATATGCCCGAGGTGCAGGGGGAGTTATGTGAAGTTTTTGGGGCTGGGCACTGAAAGGGTAGAGAGCGAGCTCCACAGGTTTTTTCCCGAAAAGAGGATGGACCGCATGGATACCGACGCAACAAAGAAAAGGGGCTCCCACGATAAAATCCTGGGGGGCTTCCGCAGGCACGGCATCGATGTGCTTGTGGGCACGCAGATGGTGGCAAAGGGCCACGATTTTCCGCTTGTAACCCTTGTAGGCGTGGTTTCTGCGGATACAACACTAAATCTGCCTGATTTCAGGGCATCGGAGAGGACATTTAATCTCCTTACCCAGGTGGCGGGCAGGGCAGGCAGGGGAAAAGAAAAAGGTTTTGTAATAATTCAGACTTATTCACCCAGCCATTATGCCATCACCACTGCCTCAAGGCACGATTATGATGCATTCTACAAAAAAGAGATAGGGTACAGGAAAGAGTTGAATTTACCGCCTTTTATTCATATAATAAAGCTGACACTGCGCTCTGTGAATAACAAAAAGGCAAAAGGGGCTGCGGATAAATTAAAAGATCTCTTAAAAAAGAAACTCGACCCTTCGGTGAAGGTGATCGGGCCTGCGCCGGCGGTTATAGCCAGATTAAGGGGCCAGTACCGCTGGAATATAATGCTTAAGACAGAAAACCCTAAAAAAACAAACGAAGGCCTTAAGAAAATCCTGGCAGCCTTCAGAAAGCCGTCAGGGGTTTTATTGGCGCCGGACGTTGACCCAATATCGGTTTAACCATGAAAGAAAAGAAATTTATTTTAATTGTGCTTATTTCCGCATTTTTATTGCGGGCAATTCTCGCCATCGGCTATCAGTGGTATATAGACAAGTGCGATGGAGGCAAGACCTTTGCGCCTGACGAGGGTTATTATTTAACACTTGCGGCCTACCAGGACCTTTTATTTAAGGGCAAGGATATTTCACATTTACCGGAGGAATACTTTCCCCGAATGGATTCTAATACCAGGAGGAGTTTTAAAAGATTTTTGGTTCGCCTGTATCCAACCCCGATATATTCAAAATGTCTTGAAAATAGCCATATCCCGCTTATCGGAAGCAGGATATACAGTTTTTTCCTGGGCTGTCTTTATTTTGTATTCGGCTACTCGTCTTTATTGGCCAGATTTTTCAGCATATTTATAGGCCTGGCGGCAGGCCTGGCCGTATATTATACAGCAAAACTGGTTTTCACTGAGATGGCAGCCAGGCTTGCCTTTGTCTTTTTTGTCTTTTCTCCGATACAGGTTTTTCTTTCAATCAGTATTTTGAGCGATATCCTGTTGGTCTTTTCTACGATATTGTTCCCGCTTATAGTTTGTAAAATGAAGAATCTGAAAACCGGTTTAGTGCTTTTGATACCTTTATCCATTGTCCTTTATATATACTTTTTTCTCCAGGGCTCTTTACTCTACCCGTTGATATTGATATTGGGTATTGCGGTTTTAATCAAGACACTGGATTTCAAAAGACGCAAGGTGCTGTCTTTTATTTTGACAGCAGTTCTTTTAGCCTCCCTTTTTAATGTGAAGGCCTTTTTATACTTAACCGATTTGGCAAAAAACAGTTATGCAGAATTGCTGCAGCGGCATATATTCATAGTTAAAGATGTGAAAAGCGCATCTTTTGAAGAGGAAGGGGTCTACAGTACAGAAGAGCCGGGAGATATGGCTTATAAACTATTACCCGACAAGTTTTATGGAGCCGATCACACGAAATACGCAAATAAAAACCTTGTCCTTGCAGATATCAGGATAAGAAACGCGGTAAAAGGCTATTTTAAAGGCCTTTTTTACATATTTTTTAAACCGTTTCCCTGGTATATAAAGAAGCTTACACATGCGCTTGCATCTGTGCAGATGATATTCTGGTACATCCTCCTTCCTTTTATGTCCGCAGGGATTTATTTCGCGGTTAAAAAACCCACAAAAGAAAAACTCATACTCGCGATTTTCTTTTTTAGCTTCGCATCAGTGCTGGCATTAGGGGAGGGCAACGTTGGAAGTCTCATGAGGCACAGAGAGATAATGTCGTTTGCGTATATAATCTTCGGAGCGGCAGGTATTGCCAACATATTATCTATTATTAAGGAGAGAAGATGAAAATAGTTTTTTTCGGGACATCCAAGTTTGCCGTACCGAGCCTGATCAGGCTCAACGAGAGCAAATATGAAATTTCACTTATAGTGACCCAGCCTGACAGAAAAAAGGGGAGAAGCCTTGCTTTGGGCCAGTCTCCGGTAAAGGCCCAGGCCAAAAAACTGAAACTCAATATTCATCAGCCTGAAAATGCCTCCGGCAGGGAAACCCTTAATCTGATTAAGAAAAAAAATGCAGACCTTTTTGTAGTTGTGGCGTTCGGCCAGATACTCAAGAAGGAACTCCTTTCTCTGCCGCGCCTTTATTCAATAAACCTTCATGCCTCACTCCTCCCGAAATACAGGGGTGCGGCCCCCATCAACCGGGCCGTCATAAACGGAGAGAAAAAAACAGGCGCGTCCATAATCAAGATGAATGAAAAGATGGATGAAGGAGACATAATTTTATCGAAAGAGATTGATATCCATCCGAAAGATACAAGCGAGGTTTTGAATAAGAAATTGTCGGAGCTTGGTGCGGATATACTTCTAGAAACAATCAGCTTAATAGAAAAAGGAAATGCAAAGCCCGTAAAACAGGATGCATCAATTGCCTCTTATGCCGATAAATTAAAAAAGAAAGACGGGCTTATCGAATGGAAAAGCTCGGCACACGATTTACATAACAGGGTAAGGGGCCTTTTACCATGGCCGACAGCCTTTACCTATTGGAATAAAAAAATCCTTAAAATATACAAAAGCGGGACCAGCTCAAGCGACTCTGATTTCGAACCAGGCCGGATCGTTTCGCTTGGCGAAGAGGGGATAGTGGTTAAAACAGGCGCAGGCAACCTGGTAATCAAGGAACTGCAGCTGGAAGGCTCAAAAAGAATGGATGCCGCAAGCTTCCTCCGCGGCCACCACCTCAAACCCGGCACCAAATTAGGCTAACCAGTTTGACCTACGCGGTCAAACTTACGCGGTCGAAATTTTGTTGTTGAAATTTCTATAGATTGTGTTATAATCTTATAATTTATAACTTAAACCAATTATGAGAGAGCTGAGAAGAGATCCTATAATAGGAAGATGGGTAATCATAGCGACTGAACGCGCTAAAAGGCCTGATGATTTTGCGGTGAAGGCCGCAAAAGAAGGCCTTTTGGATACAAAGAAGTGCCCCTTCTGCGAAGGCAATGAATCCCAGACCCCTCCTGAAATATACGCCGTAAGAGAAAAGGGTAAAAAGGCAGATTCCCCTGGCTGGAAGGTAAGGGTTGTGCCAAGCATATCAGAGCTGCTTGATATCAAAGGGGATCTGGACAGGCACGGCAAGGGCATATACGATCTCATGAATGGTGTGGGTACACACGAAGTTGTTGTCATGACACCTAAGCATGGCGAGGGCATGCAGGAACTCAGCAACAAGGATATAGGAGAAACCATGCAGGTTCTTGCCAGTCGGATGCAGGACTTGAGGAAAGACACCCGCCTTAAATATGCACTCATATTCCAGAACCACGGTACTGTGGCCGGCGGCAGCCGCTTTGGCCATCTTCATCTCCAGCTTATTGCCACTCCTGCAACACCCAAAAGGGTAAAGGAAGAACTCACCGGCGCCAAACGCTACTTTGAGTACAGAGACCGCTGCATCTTCTGTGATATGATAAAACAGGAGCTTACTGAAAACAAACGCGTCGTTTCTGATACAGACGGCTTTCTTGCGATAAATCCATTCTGTTCCAGATTTCCTTTTGAGACATGGATACTGCCAAAAAGGCACAACTGCGATTTTGATGCACTGGGAAAAAAGGACTTCGAAAATCTGGGCAATACCTTTAAGGAGGTATTCGGCAGGATGAGAAAGATCCTGGGAGATTTTCCTTATAATGCGATACTGCATACGGCCCCCTTCAGGAGAAGGCGCAAGAAAGGGTACTGGGATTCGATCGAACACGATTTCCACTGGCATATAGAGATCATGCCCAGGCTCACCCGTGTGGCGGGCTTTGAATGGGGAAGCGGTTTTTATATAAACTCCATGCCGCCGGAAGATGCCTGCAAATACTTAAAAGAGGTAAAGCTTTAATGAGCCAGCTGAGGCGTGACCCGATAACAGGTAGATGGATAATAATAACAACTGAGAAATCTCTTTCCCCGACTGAGTTCGCATTCGAGAAAGAGAAAAAAACCAAAGATGCAAAATGCCCGTTCTGCCTGGGAAATGAATCCCTTACGCCGCCGGAGATAATAGCCCACAGAAAGATAGGAAAACCCAATACACCGGGCTGGTGGATCAGGGTGGTGCCAAATAAGTTTCCAGCCTTAATGATAGAAGGGCAGCTGCGGAAGGAAGGCATCGGGGTTTTTGACAAGATGAACGGCATAGGCGCTCACGAAGTCATTATCGACAACGCCGACCACTTTGCCGAAATCGCGGATGCAACCGATTATCAGGCAGAAGAGGTCATATGGGCGTATCTGGGCCGCTCCATTGATCTGCGCAGAGACCCCAGGTTTAAATACATACTTATCTTTAAAAATTACGGAAAAAGCGCTGGCGCCTCATTGGAACACCCGCACTCTCAACTGATCGCACTCCCGATTGTGCCAAAAAGGGTGAATGAAGAGGTAAAGAGCGCGGCCAAGTACTACGACTATAAAGAAAGGTGCGTTTTCTGCGACATGCTGAGGCAGGAAATGGATGACAAGGAACGCATTGTTGCCGAAAATGAAAGCTACATAAGTTTTTGCCCGTTTGTATCAAGGTTTCCATATGAGATGTGGATCATGCCGAAGAAACATCAGTCTGATTTCAATTCCGTAGAACTTAAAAAGGAAAACGTAAAGAGGCTGGGGCTGATATTGCGGGACAGTATGCGTAAATTGAAACTGACCCTTAATGATCCGCCCTATAACTATATAATCCACACCTCTCCTATAAACGGCCATGAGAGAGAGGATTATCATTGGCATATAGAGATTATGCCGAAACTCGTAAAGGTAGCCGGCTTTGAGTGGGGAAGCGGTTTTTATATAAACCCTATTGCACCGGAAGCGGCGGCCAGAGAACTGAGAAAAGCAAAATAACAAGAACAAGGAGGAAGAAAAAATGGCAGTAAAAGTAGGTATTAATGGATTCGGAAGAATAGGCAGAAACGTCTTACGTGCGGGATACAAAAACAAAAACATAGATTTTGTGGCGGTGAATGACCTGCCGGTTCCCACCAAGACACTGGCGCACCTCTTAAAATATGATTCCGTGCATGGAATCCTGGGTGCGAAGGTTGAAGCCAAGGACGCCTCAATCACAGTAGACGGAAAGGAACTCAAGATAGTGAACCACAAAGACCCAAGCCAGATCCCCTGGAAGGATTTCGATGTGGATATAGTTATTGAGTCCACCGGAGTTTTCAGGGAAAAGGAAAGGGCCGAGCTTCATATAAAGGGAGGGGCAAAAAAGGTTATCATATCAGCCCCCGCCAAGAATGAAGACATAACAATCGTCATGGGCGTAAATGAAAAAAGCTATGACGCAAAAAAACACAATGTTATATCAAACGCATCCTGCACCACAAACTGTATCGCCCCCATGGCAAAGGTGCTCCTGGAGAATTTCGGAGTAAACAAGGCGATCATGACCACCATACATGCTTACACAAACGACCAGAAGATCCTGGATCTTCCTCACAAGGACCTGCGCCGCGCAAGGGCAGCCGCGCTTTCCATGATCCCCACAACCACCGGGGCAGCAAAGGCAACAGCCCTTGTTATACCTCAGCTCAAGGGTAAGATTGACGGCCTTGCGATAAGGGTTCCAACACCGAACGTGTCGCTTATGGACCTTGTTGCGGAAGTCGGCAAGGATGTTACAATAGAGGAGGTCAACAAGGCCCTTGAAACGGCAGCCCTCGGGGAATTAAAAGGAATAATGGAATACCGCGAAGATCCCCTGGTTTCCAAGGATTACAACGGCAACCCTCATTCAACAATAATAGACGCACCTTCAACATATGTCGTTGACAAACGCCTTGTAAAGGTCATCGGCTGGTATGACAACGAATGGGGATACTCCTCACGCATTATAGACCTCATTGAATATATAGTCAAAAAGGGCCTATAATAAAAAAATGCGCATATTGTTTGTTTCCTCAGAGGTAGTGCCTTTTGCAAAAACCGGGGGCCTGGCAGATGTCTCCGGTATCCTTCCACAGGCCCTCAATAACCTTAAGGCCAACTGCAGTATTGTGCTCCCGCTTTACAGGGCCGTCCGGAAAAACGGCTTCAAGCCGGAACTTATAAAATCCGACATCCCCATCGAGATGGGCGATGGCCTTGATACCTTTAATCTCCGCCATCTGAAACAGGGAACTACAGATGTGTATTTTATAGAAAAGGACGAATATTACGACAGAGACCACATCTACGGCACCCCTCAGGGAGACCATCCAGATAATGCGCTTCGCTACAGTTTCTTTTCAAAGGCAGCCCTTTACACTGCAAGCCGGCACATAGGCAAAGTCGATCTCATGCATTTAAATGATTGGCAGACAGCGCTTATACCGCTTTACCTGAGGCTTTACCACAAGGACGACCCGAATCTCTCAAAGACAAAAACATTTTTTTCAATACACAACCTTGCGTACCAGGGCCTGTTTGAGAAAGAGGTCATGCCCGGCATAAATCTGCCGGATAATCTTTACAACATGAACGCCCTCGAGTTCTATGGGAAGATAAGTTTCATGAAGGCAGGCATATTGTACTCCGATGCCATAGGCACGGTGAGCGAAGGGTATGCCCGTGAGATACTTACACCTGAATTCGGCTGCGGTCTCGATGGGCTTTTAAGGACAAGGAAGGACGACCTCTACGGCATATTAAACGGCACGGATTATTCTGTGTGGGACCCTTCAACCGATAAGTTCATCTGTAAAAATTATTCTCCGTCCAACATTGAGCCTAAGGCCGACTGCAAAGAGGACCTGATAAAAGAGTTCGGCATTGCCATGGACAGAAAAAAACCAATAATAGGAATGGTCACAAGGCTTGCAGAGCAGAAGGGTGTGGATATAGTGGCTGATTGCATGGAAGAGATCCTGAAACTGGGGGCGCACTTCGTGATACTGGGCACGGGAGACGAAAACTACAACAGGATGTTTGAAAAAATAGAAAAACTCCACAAAGATGCAGTAGGGGTCAAGATCACCTTTAATGAAGAGCTTGCGCACAAGATTGAAGCGGGTGCCGATATATTTTTGATACCTTCCAGGTATGAGCCATGCGGCCTGAACCAGATGTACAGCCTGAAATATGCCACAGTGCCTGTGGTACGGGCAGTCGGAGGCCTTGATGACACAATAGAGGAGTTTGATTCTGCCGCATCTAAAGGAAACGGATTTAAATTCGAAAAGGCCTCCAAAGAAGAGCTCCTCGGCGCCCTCAAGAGGGCGATAAAGGTTTATCAGGATAAAAAGCTGTGGCAGAAACTCCAGAAAAACTGCATGGGCTATGATTTTTCATGGGGTAGTTCTGCAAAAAAATACATGTCGGTCTATAAAAAGGTCCTGTCCAAAAAATAATTATGGAAAAAAATACATATTTTGCGATTGCCGTCCATTTTCACCAGCCTGTGGGAAACTTCCCGGAGGTATTTGAGAGGGCCTACAAGACCTGCTATAAGCCCTTTTTCGATTTATTAGAAAAATACCCCGATATAAAGCTTACGGCCCACTTATCAGGGTGCCTCTTTGATTATTTTGAGGAAAAAGAACCCTTATTTATTGACAAAATAAAAAACCTCGTAAAGCGCGGCCAGATAGAGCTCATGACAGGCGGATATTACGAGCCGATATTCTCATCAATCCCGAAAGAAGACGCAATAGGCCAGATACGGAAGCTCTCGACCTACATTGAAGAAAAATTCGGCACAACACCTCAGGGTATCTGGGTGCCTGAAAGGGTATGGGCTCCTGAACTTACGCAGGTTTTCGGAAAGCTTGGATTAAAATACACCATTCTCGATGACGTGCACTTTATCAGGGCCGGTATCTCAAAAGAAGACCTCAAGGGTTTTTACATGGCACAATACAAGGATTCGGAATTGGCCGTGTTTCCGTCCATGAAAAAACTGCGCTATTCAATACCCTTTAAGGCAATTCCGGTGACGATGGATTATATAAAAGATGGGCTGGATGAACCCTCTCCCCAGCTTTACGTATATGGGGACGACGGAGAGAAATTCGGCATGTGGCCTCATACATACAGGCATGTTTACGAAAACGGCTGGCTGAAAGATTTTTTCAATGAACTCTCAAAGGCAAAGTCCTATGTTAAGCTTGTGACCTTTTCAGAATATATGAAAAACAATCCGGCATTAGGGAATATCCAGATCCCCGAGTGCTCGTACGAAGAGATGCTGGAATGGTCCGGTGGGAAATGGGACAATTTTCTTTTGAAATACCCTGAGGCCGACCACATGCACAAGAGAATGTTCTCCTTGAGTGCC
>CAYVIU010000007.1:0-23069 GCA_964451625.1 uncultured Planctomycetia bacterium
GGCAGTCTGGCAAAAACAAGGGCAAGTTCCACGTTTTCCAGGGCAGTGAGGCTTGATATAAGAAGGAATTCCTGAAATATAAACCCCAGATTCCTTCGCCTTATTTTTACCAGGGCCCCTTCTTTAATTTTGGAGACATCTTTTCCTAAGATTTCCAGTTGACCGCTGGATATGCTGTCCAGGCAGCCGATAATATCCAAAAGTGTGGTTTTACCGCTTCCCGATGGCCCCATTATTGAAACAAACTCACCCGCCTTTATCTCAAGGTCCACGTCCCTCACTGCATAGATTACTTCAGCCGGGAGTTTATACATCTTTGTCAATTTTTCAGTTTTGATTACGTATTCACTCATAAATCACTCTCCCCGCCTGATGGCTTCTATGGGCTTCATAGACGATGCCATAAAGGCCGGATAAATCCCTGCAATAAATCCCAGGATAATAGCCCCTACAAATGATATCACCAAAAGATCCGGGGTAATAAGCACGAGCTTTCCGCTTGGAGCGTAAGGTAGTATACTCTTTAAGATATGTTCAACTATATTTCCTCCTAATACGGCAAAGACATTGCCCGCGATGCCTCCAAGAATACAAATAAGCGTCGTCTCCGTCCATATGATATGAAAGATATCCATTTTTGAGGCGCCTATTGCCTTCATCACGCCTATTTCACGGGTACGCTCAAATACAGACATCAATATCGTATTGACAACCCCTATGACTGCGACAAAAATGGCGATCAGCGCCACTGAATTCGCCATCACCTTTGCCGAAGAAATAAGGTTCAGAATAGTCCCCCTTACCTGGGCCAGGCTTATTACCTGAATACCGGGCTCATTATACAAATCTTCCTCGAATTGCGATAATTTGTTTATGTCTTTCAATTTAATGCCTATGCCTGTCAGTTTTTCAGGGAGATTAAATAAACTTTGCGCTGTCTTTAAGGGTAGAAAGATTATCCCGTCATCCTGCGTGCCTGTTCTTTCAAAGATACCGGCAACTGTGAGGACCTTGTCTATATCCGGGATAAATATCTTGTCACCGACCGATCGCTGTTCGACTTCGGCGGCTTCATATCCCATGATGACCTCTTCGGCATCTTCGTCTGAGAACCATTCGCCTGATTTAAAGGTGGACCATGGTTTTAAAGTAAGATAGGAATCTCTTATACCCATGTACATGGCAAACCCGCCCTGTCCTTCCTGTCTTTGGGGATCATAAACAGCTGAAACAAGCTGGGGCGTTATTTTATCGATGCGTTCGTCGTTTGTAATCTTGCTGTATATCGCCTCATCCATATAGCGCAGCCCACCGCCGCCTTTTAACATCAGCGTAGCGGCTTCATAAGGGCATCCTTTGGCAGTAACCAAAATCTGATAGCCCATCTTATCAATATCATTTTTCAGGGCCTTCTGATAGCCGGCGTCAAAACCCATCAGGCTCACCAATACAGCAACCGCAATGCCCACACCGCCTATCGTGAGTAATGAACGAACCTTTCTTCTGGAAAGGTTTTTAAACGCCACTCCCAATATCTTCATTTTAGCTCAACCCCTTTTCCTATCATTGTAGGTTTTCCTGATTCAACCTTAATCTTTCCCTCAATTTTTATTCTGCTTCCCACTTTTTGCGGAATGGCAAAGTTTGAAGGATTAAAATCTGCATAGATAGCACCTGTTTCGTCTTTAAGGTCCACCCAGCACCCGGTGGGGCATTCTGTTATAATCTTTCCTTCTACCGTGATCGTCTTATTGTTATATGCCTGCGGATTCCTGAATATATCGCCTACCTTGGTAACTTCATGATTTGAAATTGCCTGGCCATATTCTTCCAGGCGGCCGCAGCCCAATATTATTACTGTCGTGATAATGAAGATGCAACACAAAATAATACTATTTCTCATCCTGATCCGCCCCCTTTGCTTTAGTGTAGTAAACATCCTATTTATTATCCAGCATGAATTGATCAAGCAGGATAAGGTTCTTTTTTACGCCTCTTAATGTGGAAATAAAATCTTCGTTGTTTTTTTCTGTGGGATCTTTTATACCGGATTGGGCATCTTTATAAAAATCTTCCAGCGTCAGACCCAAAAATTGACTGATAAAAGATTTGTCTCTGAATTTCCTGGATTCGGGAGATAAGATTTTCTGGTAATAAAAGTCTACAATTTTACCATCAAGGTCTGTAGCTAAAATAATCTGCATGCCCCCATAAGTGCCTTTTTGATTGATGCCGTGTATGCGGCCGATTGCTTCCTTGCCCTTCAAAATGGTGTAATACGCATATGGGACATCCAGGCCTTCGTATACACTATCGAGTTTTTCTCCGAGCCTTTCTTCAATTTTCAGTTTCAGGGCCTCTCCTCCGCGCTCTTCTATGGTTATAAAAGAGGTTGTGTACCCTGTAGACTGCGGAAAGATCCTCTTCACATCCCTGTCAGGGTCGTTTAAGGTACATCCGACAGCCCCGAAAGAGGGTAATGCAAAAAGACTGATTAAAACAATTGATATGAATGATATTTTTAATATTTTACGCATCTTACGTCCCATAATAGTAAAATTGCAGGAGGAATCTATTGTCCTCTTTTTTGCCTTTCAGGTTCACATCGTGCTGATATGCGGCGCGCAGGGTGATTTTCTGTGTCGGGCTGTATGATAAAACTACGCCCAGCGTTGAATCGTCCGACTTGCTTCTTCCTAAATCATTGATCCATGACTGAAACTGCACCTTTGCCTGCCAATTCTGGTACTTCGGAGGTGTATAGTTAAGCTCGGTCATGTACCCGAGGACATCCTTTTTGCCATCCGCGCCATAGGCAAACTCTGTCTTTAAAAGCCAGGCCCTCCACAGGTACTGCAGGTCAAGGCCTCCCCTTATCTTCCAGGGTGCCTCTTCTGACAAAAGGTGGTTTCTCGGGAAGGTGCTCATACCAGTAGATTGCAGAATATTTCCGCACAGGAATGAGGTTCCGTATTGAAATCCATTAAGATCTAATGAATTCACCCTGGCACTGACCAGGAAACTGTCGTCTTTTCTCCTGATACTCATGCCTGACCCAATCTGAAAACCTGCCATGTAATCAAACTTTGGAAAAGAACCTTCTACGCCAATGCCCCAGTCTTTTTTAAAACCAATATTTCTTATCAACAGTGTCTGAAGGATTGTTCCATGTGTATCAAGTACAGGCTCAAGCCCGAAGTATGGATCGAAATGTCCGGCCTTGATGTAAATGCCGTAGCCTGTCTTATATCTCAGCCATGCATTGTGTATCTGGAATCCCCACGCATCATGAAGCGCATCTTTTGTGTCGTAGGCAAAGCGAATCTGTACATCGGTAGTGAGATAATCGCCATATTCGCTGGAGAACTTTCGGTAATCTTCAAATCCTACCGAGTTCATCAGGGTAGAGGCCTTGTCCGCAAAGTCATCCCTGGTTGAATATCCGGCTATGGCATTGAGTTCTTTGTAGAAAAAAGATGACCCGGCTTCAGCTATAGAAACGCTGGATATTAAAACACATGACACCAATATCCAGGGTATAAAGGCCTTCATTATCCTCATATGTCATAATCATATCACTAATGCTATTTACTTACAAGCTTATTAATGATATCTTTTCCAGACTCTTCTATGAGCTGTCCCAGGCGCTGGCGTGGTTTGCCGTTTTCTTTATAGTACTTGACCACCTTCTCAATAATAGAGAGCACCTCATCTATATCAAAAATCTTGTCCAGTTTAATGCCCTGGTAGGGTGTCTTGCCGCCGCATCCTCCGATATACACGGCGTACCCTGTTCTTCTCTCAGGGCCTGAGGTGTCAACCTGGCCATGTATGCCTATTTCTGCAGCCTGTGCCCTGGTGCATCTGTTGGGGCAGCCGGATATGGCAATCTTAAACTTGTGCGGCAGGTCCATACTGCATTTTATGTTAAGATCTTTTTCTATTTTTTCAAAAAGTTCAAAGGTGTCGATAAGGCCGGTTTTGCACCAGGCGTTCCCAGGGCAGCACGTGGTTGCCCGTACCCTTGGTCCGGAAGTCCCTAATTCAATACCTGCGTCTTTTACATCCTTTTCCACAACTTCAATGTCCTCAAACTTTATAAAAGGGATTTCTATACCTTGTCTTGTTGTGGGGTGGATAATTCTGCGGGCAAATTTCTTGGATATGCTGGCAAGGGCTGCGATTTGCTCCGCACTATAGTTTCCTAAGGAATTCCGTGTTCTCAGGATAAAAAACCCGTCCTGTTTTTGTCTCAAAAAACCCTTCTTTTTTAATGCATCGTAATTAATATCGTTCATTGTTTTTTCTCCTTTCTGGAAATGTGGATAAATGCCTTTTTAATGGCATCGATTGTCTTTTCAATATCTTTATTTGTGTGTGCAAATGATATAAAACTGGCTTCATACTCAGATGGCGCAAAATATATGCCCTCTTTCAGTAAAAAGTTATAAAACTTCTTAAAGTTTTCTTTTTTCTTAAATTGTATGCTGAACATGGGGCCAAATTGCTTTACTTCTACATCGGTATTGTAATCTTCGGATGTTTTTTTAAGTTTTTCGCCTAAATATAATCCGATATTATTAATCCTGTCATAATCCTTCAATGATAAAGCACAGAGAGTTGCCAACCCTGCGCTCATGACCACAGGGTTGCCGGAAAATGTTGATGCCTGGTATACGCTGCCAAGCGGGGCAAGATGCTTCATGATATCTTCTCTCCCTCCATAAGCGCCTATGGGCAAGCCCCCTCCTATTATTTTACCGAGGCACATCATGTCGGGTGTAATGCCAAAAACCTGTGCTGCTGAGCCATAAAAAAGACGGAATCCTGTTATTACCTCATCGAATATTAAAAGCGATCCTGACTTCCGCGTAAGAGACCTTATCTTCTTCAAAAAAGATATATCCGGCAGCACCACGCCTTTATTCCCTCCGACAGGCTCTACAAGCACAGCAGCTATGTTGCGGCCATGTTTTTTAAAAATGCCTTCTATTCCCTTTTTATCTCCGTAGCGGGCAATAAGTGTGTGGCGTGTAAAGTCCTGCGGCACACCTTTGCTGGCAGGCAGGCCCATGGTAATCAACCCTGACCCGGCCTTTGCCAGGAGATAATCTGCGTGGCCATGATACGAATGTTCGAATTTAAGGATTTTGTCTCTTCCTGTAATGCCGCGGGCAAGCCTGACAGCGCCCATAACAGCCTCTGTGCCGGAAGTTGTAAATCTTATCCTTTTTAAAAGCGGTATGGCATTCCTGATAGCTTGTGCAAGTTGGACCTCCAGGTCATGTGTTGCGCCGAACCCTAATCCTGACTTAATCGTTTTATTTACTCCATTTATTACCCCTGGATGCGCATGCCCTAAAATAAGGGCGCCGTATGAAAGGACATAATCAATATAAGGCTTGCCATTATAATCATATACCTTTGAGCCAGCGCCTCTTTTTATTGGCACAGGATCTCTCCCTACATATTTAAATGCACGGACCGGGCTGTTGACCCCGCCTACGAGCGCGGCCTTCGCGGCCTTTATTATTTTGTCATTTTTATTTATTTTAACCATTTTGCTATGTCCCTGGCATGATAGGTGATAACTAAGTCTGCCCCTGCCCGCTTTATTGAAGTCAGGATTTCAAAAACCATTTCTCTCTCATTCCAATATCCAAGGCTTGCGCCTGCCTTTACCATGGCATATTCCCCGCTTACATTATATGCGGCCAAAGGATGCGTGAAGCTATTTTTGGTCTCTCGTATAATATCAAGATAGGAGATGGCCGGTTTTACCATTACAATATCCGCCCCTTCGGCTATATCCTGTTTTACTTCTAATAATGCCTTTTTTCTATCCTTATAATTCAGTTGATAGCCGCTGCGATCGCCAAAGCTTGGCGCTGAAAGGGCAGCATCCCTGAATGGGCCGTAAAAACCTGACGCAAATTTGGCAGAATACCCCATGATCTTTGTATTGGTGTACCCTTCTTTATCCAATGCCCTTCTTATGGTGCGTACTTGCCCTTTTGCCATGGCGGAAGGCGCTACATAATCTGCCCCGGCTGCCGCGTGCAACACGGCTATTTTAGCCAGCGTCGATAAAGTGGCTCTTTTATTTATGGAAACTTTTTTCTTTTTATCCAGTATCGCACAGTGGCCATGTGATGTATAAGCGCATAAGCATACATCTGTAATAATAGTTAAATCAGGGAAGTGTTTTTTCAGCAACACAATGGTCTCTGCCACTATATTATCTTTCCTGAATGCAGGAGAGGCGGTTTTGTTTTTATTTTCAGCAATGCCAAAGAGTATGACCTTGTTTATGCCAAGTCTGTTAAGCTCACCTGCCTCTTTTATAATACCTTTTGGCGAAAATCTGTAAACGTCCGGCATGGAAGAAACCTCTTCTTTGTGTTTTACGTTTCTTTTTACAAAGAGTGGATATATGAGAGATTTTATATCTACGTTATAGCCCATGATTGACCACCTCTCCGACTATTAAGACTGCCGGAGGTTTTAATTTTACCTTGCGCGATTTTTTTTCGATTGTACCGAGGTTGCCGCACACGATACGCTCCTTTTTATGTGTTGCGCGCTCTATAAAGGCGCATGGTGTCTTTTTGGTGCGGCCGCTTTTTAAAATTGCCTTTATGACATTTGAGATATTGGCGACACCCATAAGGTATACAAGCGTATCGCAGCCGGGCGCGTCGATTAAGGCATTCGGGTCTTTTTTTCTTCCGGTCAAAACAGCAACTGATGATATTTTATTCTTTATAGTAAGCGGTATATTAAAAGATGCCGGCCCTGCAAAGGCGGATGTTATACCCGGGATGACTTCTACTTTCACGCCTTTTTTAAGGAGATATCTGAGCTCTTCATGCCCGCGGCTAAAGACAAATGGATCTCCGCCCTTTAGCCGCACAACCTTTTTATATATGCCGGACTTTTCCCACAAAAGACGGTTGATTTCATTCTGTTCTTTGAGATGGAGTTTATCTTTTTTCCCGACGCATACTTTCTCGCATGAGGCCTTTGTGTATTTTAAAAGCTTGAGATTGCTCAGAAAATCATACAAAACACAGTCGGCCCCTTTTAATATTTTAAGGCCTTTCACTGTGATAAGGCCCGGATCCCCGGGGCCTGCGCCAATTATATATACCCTGCCTCTTTTATTTTTCATTAATGCTCCTGAAAAGCTTTATCATGTCACGCCTGGCCCTCTTGACCTGAATAGCAAGCCTGCCCTGAAGCGGATGCGGCTTAATTATATCCTGTGAAATAACCTCTGAAACTCTTTTCTCCAGGCCCAGTCTGATCAATGCCGCGTGTGCAACAATGATTGCGTCGAATTCACCTCTATCAAGCTGTTTTATGCGCTCATCAACATTACCCCGTATAGGTTTAACAATAAAACCTTTGTGAAGATTGCGAATAGCCTCCCTGCGCTTGAGGCTGCTTGTTCCGACAATTGAGCCCTTCGGAAGCTCATCCAGGCTAAGGCTCCCTTTTGAAATAAGGCATTCAAACGGGCTTATCGAACGCGTCTTGGCGGCTATAAAAAGTTCTCTTGGCATATTTTTCTCTAAATCTTTGGCGCTGTGCACTGCCGCATCGATTCTATCCTCAAGCAGTGCCTTTTCTATTTCATATGTGAAAAAGTCGTCCTGTACCCCGCCGGTCAGGGGTGTGTTCTTATCTTTGTCTCCCTTTGTTTCAATAGGGATTATGTCAAGCTGTATACGGCGCAGGCGTTTTTTTATTTCCTCAACCTGCCTGAGCGCAAGCCGGCTCGGCCTTGTACCAATCCGCACATTCATGTCCGGGCTCCTTATATTTATTTAATCTGTCTTCCACAAGATTTCCGGCCAGTTCCAATTGTTTAAGCATAGCTTCATTGTAAAGATGCCGGCCCCCCGTCAGACTATTCAGGTCTTTCAGAATAACAAATGACAGAGCGCCTACATCCGGCGAAACATCCTGAGGTACGGCTAAATCATAAATATATAATGGCTGTCTGCGCGTCTTCAATACTTCTTTAACCTTATCGAGTGTAAGTACATAATGAGGGCTGGAAGTAGCACTTATTACGACGTCCGCATCCGTTAGGTGTCCGGGGATTTTTTCAGGGCTTAATATCCTTCCCCCGGCCTTTAAGGCAAGTGCCTGGGCCTTTGCTTTTTTCTTTCGCGCCGCAAAAAATATATGCGCCCTGTGAGGCCTCTTCTCAGCAACGAGCTCGGCAACTTTACCTGTACCTATCACCAGGATCTTTGGTTTCTTAAGAGAATCGACGTGCCTCCTTAAGTCACTAAACACAAGAAATGCAACATTGATGCAGTTTTTATCCAGCCCTGCCTCCTGACGGATCTCTCTTGCTGACTCCAAAATATATCCCCACAAATCCTTAAGCGGCTCCGGAAAATCTTTATCGGCGTACCATGCATCCAACTGTTTCAATATCTCTTTTTCCCCTTTTAGCCGGGACTCAAGGCCGCATGCAAGGCGCAGGCCATGCCTTAAGACATCTTCATGGCCGATATAGGTATATGAATCTTTAAAATACCTGAAAAATATGCTGCGGAAGGCATTGATCCCCTCAGCGGCTTCTTGTGCGTCACTAACCCTGCCGTATATTTCGATCCTGTTGCATGTAAAAAGGACGGCTGCGCCGCCGGGATTTACATTTTTCCAATAATTGACGATATCCCTGCGCAGGCGATAGGCGCCCTGGCGTATTTTATCGGGTGTTTTTTTGTAATCTATTCCTATAAGCCAAAAACTCATTCCAGTTCTCCTTTAGAAAATTTTTCATATCGCGGGAAAGGGCCGGATCTCTGCCGTCTGTGTACACAGCCGCTATAGCCTCTCCGCTCTTAAATACAGCAGGTGAAATAAAATCACTCAATTTTTTGTTATCGACAACATTAACCAATGCCCTGCAGCTCTTCGCCCAGGAGTTTACCATTTTATTGATATGGGAGTCATTGGTCGCGGCTATAATAATGTGCACGTTTTTCATATCAGGCCTTTTGACGTTTCTGGGAATCCACCTGATCCTGCCTGATTTTGCCAATTGCCTTAATCTTTTGGTTGCCTTCGGTGAAACAACACGTATTCGCACACCGGTCCCGGAGAGAAGACCTACCTTTCTCTCGGCAACTACTCCGCCGCCCACAACCAGGGCATTCTTATCCTTCAGCCTTACAGCAATCGGATAATATTGCAGTAAATTTTTATTTTTATTCATAGCCTTATTGTTTTTTGAGCGGCCTTGTGTGTATGCCGCACTCGCCGCCGCATTTACTTGTGCCTATCCACCGGCCGGCCCGTTCATTATCGCCATTGGCAATCTTTGTGCAGGGGGAACATCCTAATGAGCGGTATCCTTCCTTATATAGAGGGTTGGTCTTTACTTCATACAGCGCTAAGTATTGCCACACCTCACGCTCTTTCCAGATCAGTATAGGATTGAGTTTAATCAATCCTTTATCCCTTTCCTCAATTTCCTTAAAATCGGTGCGCGTGCGGCCTTCTGTGCAGCGCAGGCCGGTTACCCAGCACTTTACACCCATTTCTTCTACAGCGCGTTTAACAGGCTCGACCTTCAGGATATCGCAGCACTTGTCCGGATCGGTCTTGTAAAGTTCATCAGGAATCTCTGAGCCATTTTTATAAACCCTTAACTCAGGATACCTTGCTACCTCTTGATTCATAAACGCAACCGTCTCGGCCGGCTTGAATCTTGTGGTTACGATAAAGCCCCGTATACTGGGATTGACCTTCTTTGCAAGATCCCACACAACTACAGAATCTTTCCCGAGGCTGTTGGCAACAACAAGCGAGTCCCCGTACACTTTATAGGCCTCTCTTATAAGCGCCTTTGAGCGCTCAACCTTTTCCTTAAAGTTCAGCGACTCAACTAACAATTTTAGATCATCTTTATTATTTAACAAACTCATTTTACTCCTCCTCTTCTGTTAAAAGCAAGTTATATCTGATACTCCGGCGGCTTAATCCTGCCAAACTGCACCTTATTCCAGATCCTCTCGTGGATATAATAAAGAAACATCTTAATAAGGTTTGCCGAAAAACCTATAACAAGCGATCCTTTTGCATCGCCGCTATAGATGTAAACCACAACTATAGTGGCTGTCAGCGCTATGATGCGCCATGTAATCGTCTTAACTAAGGTCCTTTTATGCTGTTCCATTCTCCCTCCTTAATAAATAAAAAACCCACTCACCACTTGCTTCCTTGGTAGTGGGGTGTTGTTTTTCGAAGTTTTCCTATGCTTCCTACATAGGCAACCCCCTTCCACCAAGAAGGCGGCACATAGCCATATGACACATCATCATGGCGTTGGGTTTTCTCATCATTTTAATATTTTTATATAACATAGTTGGGGACACCTTTTCTTTGTTCGATCAGATCTGTGGTTTTCGCGGCCATGTCTCTCAATGTAATATTATCCACTATATCGGATACTGCCGTGCTGACATCTTTCATGACACTGTATAAGCCGCATGCAACCCCGCTCATATCCTTAGATCCTGCAACCCGATACTTCAAAGATGACATGGGGCCTTCAACCGCCCTTATCACTTCTCCAAGGCTCACATTTTTGGGTAGCTTATTTAGGGTATATCCGCCCCCAACCCCTCGTTTACTGCTTAATACGCCGGCGTTTTTGAGCCTGAGAAGGATCTGTTCCAGATAACGCGGAGGTATATTCTCCCGCTGGGCGATATCATTAATCAATGTCACATCCACACCCTTATCATGGTTGATTGCCAGCTCTATCAGCGCCTTTAATGCGTATTCGCCCTTCTTTGACAGCTTCATCTTGCCTCACTCCTATTCTTCTTATTCCCAATCGGATATATCAAGTATACCACATAAAAAAAATATGTCAAGTCCTTTTTTAAAAATTAATCTGCGCGCTATTTGGAGACACTTAAACGATTTGCCAGCCTCGTAAGCTTTCTTGATGCGGCCTCGTAGCCTTTGGCTATCACTTCTTTCCCGCGATAAAAGTCCATCATGTTGAGATTTTGTATATCGGGGGATATTGTAACGTCCGCCTGCCTTATCTTGGGCTTTACAAAGGTATATTCCATTGTATAAACGGAGCTGATAAGGACGTTAAACATGTTGGGGAGCTCTCTTTCCTCAGCGGTGAACGTGTGTTTTGTCCCGGAGAGTGCGGCAATATTTTTGAGGAGCTCCTGCCTTGATTTTTCTAATTCTTCGCTGACAACGATGTTCTCTATGCCGTGTTTTACTGTATGGCCGTCCTTTGCAAAGTCGCGCCTGGCTACTTCAGGGGTCCTTACAACATTGGAGGCTATTACAAATGTAGCGCCCATATTTTTTACCACATCTACAGGCAGAGGGTTGGAGAAGCCCCCATCCACCAAAAAACGCCCCTGGCTCTTGGTAGGGGTAAAAAGTACGGGCATGGCAATGCTGGCCCTGACAGCCTCCAGGACAGATCCCTTGGTAATCACTACTTGTTCGCCGCTTTCCATATCAGTGGTTATTATGGCCAGGGGGATCTTCAGATCGCTGAAGTATATTCCTCCGATTAAACTTTTGAGCCACTTTAAGGATTTTTTCTCGCCGATGAAGCCTTTAAACCTAAGGGCTAGGTCAAGGCTTATCATATCTCTCAATTTTTTCGAAGTAGCGTTTTCTATATACTTCTCAAGCCCGTCCACATTGCCCCTGGATGCAAAATATGCGCCTACTATTGCCCCTGCGCTTGCACCGGCTACAAAATCTATGGGGATCCCTGCGTCAAGGACGGCCTTGATAACTCCTACGTGGGCCTCACCCCTGGCCGAGCCGCTGCTTAAGGCAAGGCCTATCTTAACGTCCTTCCGGAATTTTTTTAATGCGGTTATAAAATTGTTCATTCCTGTTTTATGCCGGCCTTTATGATCTTTTGTTCGGTCAGGGGCTTGCTCCCTGAACCCACAGTCTGATTTTCTATTTTTTGGACATTTTCATAGCCTGCTGCTACCTCTCCGAAGATGGTATGCCTCTGGTTAAGCCATGGTGTGGGAACAGTTGTAATAAAGAACTGGCTCCTGTTTGTGTTGGGACCGGAATTGGCCATTGCAAGTATGCCTGGTTTATCAAAATTCACATCTTTCTTAAATTCATCTTCAAATGGGCCTCCCCAGATAGACTCTCCGCCGCGGCCTGTGCCCGTGGGGTCTCCCCCCTGAATCATAAAGTCCTTGATCACGCGGTGGAAGATTATCCCGTTATAAAACCCTTTCTTAACCAGCTCTATAAAGTTCTCGCATGTCTTGGGGGCGGTTTCCGGGAAGAGTTTCAGTTCAACTACTCCTTGGGTTGTTTCTAAAACGACGATTGTGTCTTTCATAGTTTCATTTTCTCCATATACATTTAGTGTCATGAATATACAGCATAAAAATAGTGCCAAAACTTTTTTCATTTTTTAGATCTCCTCTGCTATTTTTCTATTAGTGCTTGCGGTATTTGCTGCTGCGGTGTTTGCGATGGCCGTGTCCATGGCGGCTATGCCCGTGGCGTCGGTGTCCATGTCCGTGGAATTTCTTATGCCCTCTTCGCCTTCCCTGGTGTCGTTTTGGGCCCTGGTGAGGCTTTGCGTCTTTAATAAATCTCTCTTTTGGAAATTCAGGGTGTTCTACTATCGGCAGGGCGGTCTTAATAAGCCTTTCAATGTTTCTGATGTCGCTGCCCTGTTCAGGTGTCGCAAAAGATATGGCGCGGCCTTCGTGCCCGGCACGGCCTGTGCGGCCGATGCGGTGCACATAATTCTCCGTGTCATCCGGGAGATCATAGTTTATAACAAGCTCTATGCCGGTAACATCAATGCCCCTGGCAGCAATATCAGAGGCAACGAGTATTTTGTACTTTCCTGATTTAAAACCGTTCAGGGCCTCTTTTCTTTG
Organism: uncultured Planctomycetia bacterium; assembly: GCA_964451625.1. Taxonomy (GTDB): domain Bacteria; phylum Omnitrophota; class Gorgyraeia; order JABMRJ01; family CAYVIU01; genus CAYVIU01. The sequence goes on from CAYVIU010000007.1 coordinate 12,936, forward strand.
GGCAAGTGAACGATTTGAGTGAATCTCGGCAGCTCTGTGGTACATTCGCTGAAGGCCGCGTGTAATCTTTTTGGCGCCTATTTTTGTACGGGAGAAGATGAGTACCGGGCCATGATATTGATCAAGCAGCTTCATCAAAAGCTGACGCTTTGAACTATGCTTAACAATAAAGACTTCCTGTATAATGCGCTCCGCGGTAGTTCCTGAAGGGGCGATTTCAACATGTACGGGAAGCTTCATGTGGGCGGCTGCCATCCTTATGATTTCTCCCGGGATAGTTGCGGAAAAGAGCATGGTCTGCCTGTTTCGCGGGACAAATTTAATAATTTTTTCAATCTGAGGCAGGAATCCCATGTCAAGCATGCGGTCTGCCTCATCCAGGACCAGGACATTTACATCAGCCAGAAGAACTGTGCGCCGTTCCATGTGATCTACAAGGCGCCCGGGAGTGGCAACTATAACACGCGGGTTCTTTCTTAGCGCCTTCAGCTGGAGATGCATGGATGCCCCGCCTATGATAACAGCTGTCTTTATTCCGAATGACGGGGCAATCTTATGAAACTCCTCATTAACCTGAATGGCAAGTTCCCTGGTAGGTACAAGGATCAGGGCGCGGCCCTTTCTCTGGGAAAGGCGCTGGATAATAGGAACGGCAAAGGCTAGCGTCTTACCGGTGCCGGTCTGCGCGACCCCTATAATATCCTTGTCTTCTATAGCAATCGGTATGGCCTTATGCTGAATCGGGGTAGGAACCGTGAACTTTATCCGATCCAGTATATCCAGTATCCTCGGGGCAATCCCAAGGCCGTAAAAGCTGGCATTTGCCTGTCGCTGTGGCTGTGTCATAATAGCCTATGATAACACTATTGTATGGAGTTGTATACAACTAAATACAAAAAGGGACGTGCCTCAGGCTAATCCCTGGCCTGTCCCTGATTATACCCTTTAAGACGGGTTGTTTCCTGTTTTGCGATAAGCCAAGACAACGATAACAACAGCGGTAAAAAGTATAAGGTTCATAATATTAAATGCCCGCCAGACAGGGTCAGGTGAAATAAAGGCTGCGGGGGCCATTAATAAAAAACACACCCACACACCTAACGTCCAGTATATACTGATGTCTCTGGAAGATTTCCTTCCTATAATCCTCACGATAAGCGGGATATTCCATAGAGGCAATATGATTGCCGCTATAAACGCGATTTTTTCTATCATTTTCCCTACCCTTGCTTTTTATTATTTGTTAGAAACGCTCTCCATTCAATAACACCAAATCCCGCGCCTTTTCTTATGCTTACACGCGAAGCATCAAAGGCGCTGTCCTTAAATTTCTCTTTTAATTCACTCCACAATCTCTGCATGTCATCACATTGCCTGATATCGTCTAATACCAGATAACGTGGATTTAGTTTTTCGGCATAAATATTTATATTATCTTTCGTATGCTCATATTCATGCAATGAATCGATGTAAATGAGGTCTACTGCGCCATCAAAAGACTTTAACGCTTCTTCCACAACCTCATTACTCAGCGAATCACCCTGTATTCTCTTGATGTGAGGATATTTACTAAAGCCATCCTCATTTTTTCGCGTAATGTCCACCGTCACTATGCGGCTTTTGACAATGTCCTCTTTATGCAAACCCTTACTGATCGCCATAATAGATCCGCCGGAATTCGTCCCTATCTCAAGAATCTGAGTAAGCCTCTCCAGCTTTACAAGCCCTGCCAGAAAAAAATAATAGCTGGTAGGGCGCCTTATAAAAACGCACGGCCCGGTTGTCTCACCATAATGACAACTGGAAAGATCTATATCAACTCCCGCATCCATGGCATCTTCACAAATTGTCTCTAAACATCTCTCTCGTGTCTTTTTCATCATCCTATCAGTGCATTGTAGACCGTAGAAACACTTTCCCGATTGCGCTGGAAAGCGTTTCTATCTCACTATCTCACTCTATCTTACTGGGTTACTTCTGGTTTACTGGTTATTTAATTGCCTCAATTCTTTCTTTTAATAAATTATTTAACTTATGACCGATTAATTTACCGAGTATACTATTCCCCTTAAAAGTTTTGTGCCCCATATCAGTAAACATTTCATTGCGCTCAATACTGCCTAGTATTTCAACCTCATTCAGAATGTTAATATAGAGTATACTATATTTTTCGCAAAATTCAATCGTATAAAAAACAGCCAATCGCTGGTTTAGGGCGCTTATTTCAAATGCGTCATAACTGTAATTGGGGTCGTTTTTTAGAGAATCTATCCGACTGAGAATATCTTTATAATTGAACGTATCGACTCCTTTATAATACCTTGGGACATTTATAGCCTGTGTTATAAAAATAAACCGGGCTCCGGATTTTAAGACTTCTTTATTCAGCTCCAAGAGATTATTTTTAAGTTCTGATAAATCAATAATCCAAAATGTATTTTGTTTTATCCTTGCAAAGTAATATTTTTCAACCAGATAAGTATAAAACATTGACTTATAGTGCAGGAGTTTATGTATCTTATTTTCGACTCTAGAAATGGCTTTATTGACATCGAGCCATTTTGTATATTGTTCGTTTCAGGCTTCATAATATAAAACCAAATCGGGCTTAAACGTTTTTATTTTTCTCTTATAATATCTAAGGATTTCTGTGCTGCTATAAGCGGGCAAGCCGGCATTGATTACCTTTATATTTTTATCAGGGGGTAAAGACAATTTTAACTGATTTGTTAACATCTCTTCGTCGGGCTGGCTATCTTGTACCGTTGACCCGCCCAGGACAAAAATGCGGAATTCGAGCGGGTCCTTTACCGGCTCAACCTTATCTCCTCTAAATTTATGTTTATCACGTGTATATGGCATTAGTTTTTTATGACGTTCGCTGTAAATCTTTTGGATATGGAAAGGGGCTATAATATAATTCCAATCTTTATTATGCATAAGGAAATAGTTTACTCTGCAAGTCATTTCCGCTGCTAATAATAAGATAAGAAAGGGTGTGAGGGAGAAGATAATTAGTTTAAATGGGTGAAGTTTCCTTTTCTTAGCTGGCATTTTTCCTTTTCCCTTTACTTTGGTGCCAATGGCTTGTGAAAGGCCTTGCGCAATTCAACTTTGGATCGCTTTAGGATTTGCTTTTGATGGGAATTCAGGTTTTTCCCGGCCCGGTTCATGTAAAAATTCAGCATGGACATGGCAGAGGCATACGGGGTTGTCTTGCGCCTGGTGCTTCTCTCAGCGGATCTCTTTAATGAACGGGCAATTTTCCGCGGATCCTTCCACGTAAATACATCGCGGTCCAGATCAAGCGCATTACTATTTTTTGTTACAGCGTTAGACCATCTATGTTTCGGCATGTTTAGATTATATAATATATGGGATACGATTGACAAGGGAGAATTTTATGGCTGAAATTGCTTAGGGTACAGTCTTGTGAGGAAAGCCAGGGACAGTGTCGTGAGGGATTTCGAAAACGTCTGTGATTATGTGTGATTATGTGCAGTTTGGGCACTATTATTTATAAGCACGAATGTTGGCGCAAACGGCTAAATTATGGCCTGTTCTGGCATTTCTAATTTTTGATATAACTTCTATATTTCTAAACCCGACTTTTTCCATAAGTACCAAGAAATCTTTCTCGGGCAACGCACCGCCTATGCACCGAAACCAGTCATTGATGTTCTTTTTTATGCTCTCAGGGAGTTTATCTTTTAGAACAACTTCACAAAAGACTGTTCTGCCGCCGGGCTTCAATACCCTGAACACCTCTTTCATAACCTTTTCTTTGCCGGGTGAGAGATTATAGATTCCGTTTGATGCGCAACAATCAAAGAAATTATCCTTAAAAGGAAGGTTATCAGAATGGCCATGTTTAATTTCAACATTTTTAATTCCTACTGTTTCCATATTATGTTTTGCTTTATTAATCATGTCTTGTGAAATATCTAAGCCATAGATTTTACCACTTGTACCTACCGCCTTTGCATAAAAATAAAGGTCTAATCCTGCTCCACAGCCTAAATCCAAAACCACCTCTTTATCTTTTAACTTGACGAAAGGTTGAGGATTATTGGCACCTGTAAAGGACTCATACATAGACTGGGGTAGTTTATCAAGGATCTCTTCAGGGTACCCCACTTTTAAAGCAAAAGTTTTTCCTACAGGAAAGTTAAATGACACGCACGGCTCTTTTGCAACTTGGCTGTATTTTTTCTTGACTGCTTCTTTTATTTCATTCGAAGACATTTCATTTAGAGACTTTTTCTTTGCGCCAAACATTTCTCGCATCCTCCCTGAGCATGCCTACTTTATATCACACTTTCCCTGCACCCCAAGCTTATTAAAGAATTTCTCTAACAAACAAACCCCTGTTAATCCGGCAAATATCATCATTATACCTACAAAGTAGGCTAAGGGTTTAAAGAAGAGAAGGCCTATTAGGATAAGCGCTCCATTGGTAAGTCTTATTAATTTCATCGAAGACATAAATTACCTCCTGTTTTCCTTGAGTTGCAGTTCAGGTTTTATAAACTGGCGGAGAGGGAGAGATTCCTTCAGGCACAAATCCATAACTCTCCGTCGCTAAATATGTTATAACATAACTCTTTTAATGTCAAGGAATTAAGGATTCTATTAGTTATATATGGTACACAAGATTATACAATTTACTCCCTTTAGATGGGCACAATTTGGGCACCAAATCAAAGTGTATTTTTTGAAAGCATCATCTCATATAGCTTAAGATAGCGTTTGGCTTGGGTTTGGAGGGTATATTCTTGTTCTATACGTTTTCGGGCATTTTTGCCCATGGTTTCTCGCTCCTGGGGATGGGTCATCATGTATTCTATTTTGCTGGCTAAATCTTGGGTATTCTTCACTTCTGCTAATAGACCTGTTTTATGAGGGGTTATCATGTCAAGGATGCCGCCTGTGTTAAAACCTATTACAGGGGTACCGCAGGCCATTGCCTCAAGACATACCTGGCCAAATGCTTCTTCTAATGAAGGTATTACAAAGATATCGGCTGCTGAATAGGCATGGGAAAGCAATGTTTCGTCATTAATATAGCCGAGGCTGTATACGTCAAAGTTCGTTTCTTTGGAGATGATTTTTTGGGAATGTGGTGGGCCAAATATGGCTAAGGCTATATTGGAAGAGCTTGGCTTTTTCTTAAGGAGTTTAAGGGCCTCTACCAGGTATTTAAGGCCTTTTCGTTTTGTTTTGTATGCGGCTCCGAAAAGGATTATGGTTTTACCCTGAGGCAGATTCAGCTTATCTCTTGAGAGTTTTTTATCTTGTTTTATGAATATATCTGTTGAAATTCCGCTTGGGATAACGCTTATGGGGTAATTTTTAAAAAGAAGGCTTTCAGTGACCAGATCAGCTAACCATTTACTTGGTGAGACAATGTGAATATTGTGCTTTTTGTATGTGGCTTCTTTTATTTTAAAGGTTTTTCTTGATATATCATCTGAATTATTTGAGCTAAGTTGAGGACATGACCCACAGCCCGTCTTGTATTTTGTACAGCCGTTTGAATAATGACACCCTCCTGTAAAGGAATTCATGTCTGACAGGCGCCAGATCAGGGGTTTTTGTACGCTAGAGAAGAACTTCTGATAGTCTACTAATTCTGCTATCCAACGCAAGTTTATGATATCGGCTTCTTTGACAAGGGGGTGGTTGGTTATGTCATAGGGGGAGTTAGGGTTTGTGAAGATATCAATGGCTTTCGCGTTGGTTTTTATGTAGTTATTGTATTTCCAGGGAAATAATCTCCTGCGGACTTTGATTAACAGCTTCCTTAAGGGGGTATCGTTTTCTATCAATTTTATAACATCGGGATCGAATGAGCGTTTGTATAAAACAAGCATTTTAGAGCTAGCGCCTAAGGATTTTAATCCCAGGTGCGTCCTGAGAGCTGCCTTACCCGCCCCGCCGTAGTCACATGTGCATATCTGGAGGATTTTCATATATCTAATGTTCGTATCATTAAGTTGATCGAATCCTCTCGTAAAGTATTTCTCGTTTTCCAATGATTTTCGCCTTTCTTAACCCCGGAAAACAATCTTAGCACGTAACCGCATCTATATTCTGAATCAGGCACTATGGTCCCATTTGCTCTGGGTTGGGTTTTAAAACCCAACCGCCTTACCAGCTCAAGCTTACTGTCATGTCCATATGCATAAGATTCATTAAATTCGCACTTACTCTTTCTCCCAAAAATAACCTGGGGTTCTGCTTCTACGTTTTTCTCCGGATAAAAATTAAAAAATTGGTCATTATTCTTTAGTCTGTACATCGGGACTACAAAGCATTTATTGGTCGTCTTTTGAAGCGAAAGTTTATCAATCACATCTTTCCAGCCCTGTGCAGTAAAACAACAGTTACCGTCAAAAGGAAGGACCCAATCAGCTATCTGCTTACCGTCTCTTAAGGCCGCATTTCTTGCCCCGTTGTTATTCATGACATAAAGGATTTTGTTATGTCTTTCGGCAGTTGCTTTTTTTCCGCTGCAGTTCTTATAGTCTTTGAAATTGAAAGGGGTACGAACATAGGGCTGCTTATGTTTTTCAAGCAGCGCTGCTATTTTTTGCTCCATTTTAAAATCAGCAATTCTATTTATAACCCACTTTTTTCGGCAATTTGGAAAATCCGGCTCATGGCTTAATATAAATTTTAGATTATCATATGCCTGCCCTACCTTATGCCTTGGCGGCAGATCATTACCGAGTATTCTATAAAGCGCGGTTTTATATTTTACTGTCACACATTACCCCTTTTATTTCATTTTGAATTTCTTAGCTACATGATCTTTAGAAATAAAGTAAGCCTTGAGGGCGCGGTCTCTGCTTATGAAGTGCTCTTGCTGATGCCAGTTGCCCGCACCGAGCTTAGGCAGTTCGTAGAAAGCATCATTTAAGATAGCGGGGATGCGGTGAAATTTACGGGCTTTGTTTACGAAGACAGCGCTCAAGAAGATGTCATCCTCTCTTTCTTCAGGGAGGGCGATATTATCAAGAAGTTGTCTTCTAAAAGCCATGGCCCTGCCTTTAACAATATCAACAGCTTCATCTTGGGCAAGAGGTTCGCACCTGGGTTGACGGTTTTCATCGCCGTATCGACACATAAACTCTGTCCTTGTTGTGTAATCAGGGATCCGCTTAAAGCAAGCTCCGATGAAGCCAATAATTCTATTAGGGCTATCTTGCTCCTCTAAAGATCGAATAATGTTTTCAAGCGCGTCATCCCTGCTGAAACAAATATCATCATCAAGAGACATGACATATGGCGTTGTCGCTTCTTTTGCCAATTTCCATCGGGCCATGCACCCGACATTTTTTTCAGACCTCTCATAACGATCTATGAGAGGTGAGTTAACATCCGTCCCGCCGTTATTCCAGAGAAAGACAACAGGCTTTACAGTCTGGGCCCTTATAGACTCCAGAATGATTGGAATATTCTGCGGTCGTTTATAATTCAGTAAAATAATAGTTATTCTCGGAGACTCAGACATAGATACACTTTCTCCTTCTTTTTCTCGTATTGTTAAGACTCGAACTACGCTTCAACCTTCAACCAGCTTGAAAGATCTTTGCCTGTAAGTTCTTGAAGCTTTAATATGTCTTTTTTGAAATACGTTCTGATTCTACTTTTAAAGCATCAGTAAAACTCTTTGTTTCACCGAACTTCTTTGCGGTTAAACATTGTCTACTCCAGGCGTATACACGCCTTCAAAGGTCGACCAGTCTATGAGTTCTGTGATTCTATCGATCTGATCGGGCGTCAGGCAATCGAGGTATCTGTGTTCTGTGTAGTAGCTTGCGTCGTATTCATGGACTTCCCGTGAACGGCATGTTACCGGTAGCAACTCAATGGTTGGCAATGCCACCCCTTCAACTCTCTTGATGCCAAAGCGATCCTCGAGGGGCTTGAGGATTGCATCGATGCCGATGGCCAATACATCCTCATGCCTAACCACCATCACGTCCTTGCCTTTGGAGAGCCACCCTCTGTAGTTTTTTGAGTAAGTGTGGCACAGGTCATCAATACGTGCATCAGGAACCAGGACCTTCGCGACAGTGTAGTCGTCCCAGGAGCTACCCGCGGCATTTCGCTGTCTGCTCCATGAGTACCTACTGACGATCCACGCATACGGATTCCTGATGGTTATCAGGATGTGCGGCACTAACTGCGGCCACACCTTAAATGAATCGTGCTTGCCGTGCGTTCTGAGTCCCAACTGAGGGAAAGCCTCTCTGACTACTTGCGCGACGAGCGTACTGCCTGTACGAGGACAGCAACGTAACTCGCATCCAAACAGTTTATCCTTGAACGTCTTTTGGGACCTTAGGTAATGTTCCTCGTCCGTCATATGGCCGGTCCGGCCATGGGGGCGTTCTATTATATATTTTAGGATTCTTTTAGCACGTGAAATCCATCGTTTTTTTAGTGCCAAAACCAAGACCAGTTTTTTGAAATACGTTCTGATTCTACTTTTAAAGCAATTGACTCGCTGATAAAAATCATGTCCAAGGGTTTGGACTGTCTGTTTTTCTTTTTGTTTTTTCATGACAGATAAAATACTTTTTATTAATCTCGAGATTAAAGCCCTTTTCATCAAATTCCTATCAGTCAAATTGCATCTGGAGGTAAACGAAATTCAAGTCCAGATTCTGTTACTTTATTTAGATATCTATCGTATTTAAAAGCCCCTATTCTTTGTTTTGATTTATATTTCCAGTTATTAAAAAGTCGATAAAACTTTTCTGTAATAGATTTGTCATATATTAATGTACCACTATTCATAGAATTGCGAATACAGTGATCTACTACCCAGAAGTCTGTTTTCATAGCACCAATAGTTTTTGCTATCTTACGCATGGTGCTTTTAGCACGAGGTGAACTGTTAATAACGCGAGTATCCAATTGGTAGGCGCGGGTCATGTATTCAAGAACACAATCCCACCTTTTAATGTCCGCAAATCTTCCGGCTATACGGAGGAAAATACGGGCATACATAATATCCTTCTTATGTTGGTACGTTTTTCCCTCTGGCCTTAATAGGAATTTGTCAATTACTAGCAAGTAGTCTTTTTCCCAAATTTCAGGATTTTGTTTTGATAGATTATTCGGGTGTGCGACGCGTCGAGAAAGAGGCAAATCTAAAAAACAAAAATTACCGAGAGTTGATAGTCTAAGCAAGAAATCGCGATCACCTGCGCTGAAAAAATCATCATCTTCACCACCTATTAAATTATAATGTTGTTTACGGAAAAGCCAGGTCGAGGGTAATACAGGATTCTCTTCATTTAGCTGTTCAAACCGCCTCTCTTTTTCTAAAGGACAAGTCCTCGAATAAGGATTTGAAATACCCTTCCTTTCACCTAGTATATCTGTATATGAAAGTACTGCATCCTTGTGCTTTATGAAATCTTCCATTTGCAGCATTAGTTTGTCAGGTGACCATAGATCGTCTGCGTCAAGAAAAGCGATAAATTCACCATGAGATGCTCTTACTCCTGTATTTCTAGCAGCCGAAAGCCCTAAGTTTTGCCTGTGCTGAATAAATCTAATTTGCTTATAATTACGATTAATTACTTCAGCTAATGCATCTGTTGAGCCATCATCTACTACAACAACTTCATAATTCGGATATGTTTGAGCAATCGCTGAATCTAATGCCGGGAATATCTGATCAGCCCAGTTGTAAACAGGCATTACTATGCTAATAAGTGGATACTTTTTCATTTTCGGCGCCGATAATAAGAAAGTTAGGTAATGTTTTCATAGTTTATCCTCTTTAACAGTACTAAGTATGTTAGAGATATATTTCCAAATTAAATACAATAAATACAAAAATATACCTTTTAAAGATAGAATTAACTTGTGAACCAACTTAATTTTATTTATTTTATACCCGAAGTGTTTAAAATCTTTGCTATAAACATTATTTATTACACTGGTTAATTCTTTATCAAAATCTTTAGTTGTAAATTTGCGAGTATTATTTTTCTCCTTCGGGGTATTAATTTTTTTATCTGTGAGTGCAATTTCTAAATCATATTTTTTATATAACTTACGTAAGTCTGGTATTTGATCTTCATATTTCTCTATATGAATATTATAATCTTT
>CAYVIU010000008.1:0-22230 GCA_964451625.1 uncultured Planctomycetia bacterium
AAGGCCATTGCCGTTGAGCCAAAAGATTCACCGGTGCTTTCGGGCGGAAAACCGGGTTCTCACAAGATTCAGGGCATAGGCGCAGGTTTTATACCTCAAGTCTTAAAAATGGACCTCGTGGATGAAGTAGTTCAGGTAACCAATGAAGATTCCGGAAAGATGGCAAGGCGCCTGGCAAAAGAAGAAGGCATACTTGCCGGGATTTCCTCAGGCGCGGCAGTACAGGCTGCGCTGGAAGTATCCAAAAGAAAAGAAAATAAAAATAAAATTATTGTGGTCATCCTGCCGGATACAGGCGAAAGATATCTGACCACATGGCTGTTTCAGGAATAATAATTTTTTCATGAAAGGTTGGTGATGATTGTGGTATGGATCATGCGGCGCCCTATCAGGGGCAATCAAGGTGGATCCGATTAATTAAAACAGATGTATAACTAAAAGGAGATGGAGGAAATTATGGCACAAAAGACAATACAGGAAATAAACGAAAAAATAAGGAAAGGTAAAGTCGTTGTCGCGACCGCTGAAGAGATCATAGACATAGTTGAGAAAAAAGGCCTTGCGAAGGCAGCCCAGGAAGTAGACGTTGTAACAACCGGTACCTTCGGGCCGATGTGTTCTTCCGGCGCCTATTTTAATATCGGGCATTCAAAGCCAAAGATAAAGCTGGGCGGCGGGCACACATGCCTTAACGACGTACCTGCTTATGCCGGCTTTGCCGCTGTGGACATCTACGTGGGTGCGACTGCCATTCCGGATGATGACCCGCGCAACAAGGTGTTCCCCGGTGAGTTCAAATACGGCGGGGCCCATGTTATAGAGGACATTGTAGCCGGGAAAGACGTAAAACTTAACGGAACCGGTTACGGCACAGACTGCTATCCAAGAAAGAAACTGGATACCCTTATCAACATCAAGGATCTCAATGAAGCAGTGCTTTTCAACCCAAGAAACGTTTATCAAAACTACAACGTAGCGGTCAACCTTTCCAAAAAGGTGATATACACTTACATGGGTGTGCTTAAGCCTGAGATTGGAAATGCAAACTACTGCTCAGCAGGCCAGCTGTCCCCTCTTCTGAATGACCCTCATTATAAAACTACAGGAATAGGCACAAAGATATTCCTTGGAGGAGGCACAGGGTATGTGGTCTGGCAGGGAACGCAGCACAATCCCGCAGCTAAACGTAAAGAAAACGGTGTGCCGCAGTCACCGGCAGGAACACTTGCCGTTATTGGTGACCTTAAGGACATGAAACCCGAATGGCTCAGGGGAACAACTATGCAAGGTTATGGTGTAACCCTTACAGTGGGTATAGGAATACCTATCCCAATCCTGAATGAGGAAATTCTCCGTTATACAACAGTGAAGGATGAGGATCTATATGCCCAGGTAGTTGATTACAGTGAGGCTTATCCAAACGGCATAAAGGGAAGCATCGGAGAAGTGAATTATGCACAACTCAAAACCGGTACAATCACTGTAAAAGGCAAGAAGGTTCCGACAGCGAGCCTGTCAAGCTATGCTAAGGCTGTGGAAATTGCGAATACATTGAAAAAGTGGATCAAAAAGGGAGATTTTACACTTGGTGAACCGGTGGCTTATCTTCCGGGTGCAGATTCGGGATATACATTTAAGGGGCTTGTAGAAAGGCCGACTGGCTAAAGGCCAATTCTGTATTTCGAAACCTGTTCTTTAGAGGCGGGCAGGACTTCTCTTGATGAAGTGAGAGAGGTTCTGCCCGTTTCTATTTTTATCTTATCCCCCTCGGCCCTCTTCGTAACAAAATACGCCGTCAGGCCCAGGGCTAACTCCATATCGCCATCGGATGGGTTTCCTTTTACAAGAGATGTGGGGCCGGGAAGGTCTTGCACCTTAAGCAATAAATCGTTTTCTTTTCTTAATGCCTCAATGGCTGAGTTTTCTTTTTTGTCTCTCCCGATAATGGCTTTGCATTTTTTGCTCAATCTGAAATGCCTTCCGTACTTGAGAAGGAGGGCATTTTCTTTTTTCCATTCATTGTGACTGATCAGGTCTTTTACCCTTTTTCCAAAGTCTTTATCTGTCAAAAGGCATCCGCCGGCCGGGCACGGATAATCATTTATACCCAATTGTTTTGCCAGTTCTATCTGTGGTTTTCGCGAGCGGCCTGTTATATCCAGAAGTTTACTTCTATCAACCCAGCCTTCCTTTTCAGGCATGGTGGGCTCAAACAACTTTGCTGAAAGCGGCCTCAGGATCAGCCCCTCCAGACCGGATTCTTTTTCTATTTTTTCTATGGCGTCTTTTCTCTGCGACATGGGGCGTTCGCCAAGGACTTCCCCTGTTATAATAAAATTGGCTTCAGATGTGCGCATATATTCTTTTGCCTTTTTAAACATGGCTATCCTGCAGTCTATGCATGGATTTACCGAACTACCGTATCCGAATCTCGGGTGCTCTACAACATCCATGATCTCTTTTGTGGTATTAAAAACCTTGAGGGGTATATTGGCCTCTTTGGCTGCAGAGACTGCCTCTGAACAGCTTTTGCCCCTTGCTGTGCATGTACAGAAAATAGTCTTGAAGTTGACGGCTTCGAGTTTTATGCCTTGTTCCTGCATGAGGCGCACTGCAAGACGGCTATCGAGTCCGCCTGATAATAAGAGGAGGGCCTTGCGGGGTTTATTCGTACTCATTAGGCTTTTTCGAAACTATCTTTCCCGGCTCCGCATACAGGGCAAACCCAGTCATCCGGGAGGTCCTGAAAACTTGTACCCGGTTTTATTCCGCCGACCGGATCGCCTTTTCCCGGGTCATAAATATAGTTGCATACTGTGCATCGGTATTTATCCATGGTTATTTCTTCTCCCCTTTTATGCTTATTGTAACTTCTTTGAACGGGATGTTTTTACCTGAATTGGCTATGGCCGTTTTTACAATTTCCACAAGCCCAAAACAGCACGGGACCTCCATGTGGGCACATGTCACTGACTTTATATCGTTATCTTTAAAGACTTGTGTTATCTTTTCTTCATAACGGACCGCGTCATCAAGTTTGGGGCATCCTATTAAGAGCGTCTTACCTTTAAGAAGCTCTCCGTGAAAGTCAGCGTATGCAAATGGCACGCAGTCTGCCGCGATCAGAAGGTCTGATCCGTTTAGATAGGGTGCATGCGGAGGAACAAGTGTAATCTGAACAGGCCACTGCCTCAGCTCGGGTGGGTTTTTGGCATGCTTCATGCTTTTAGCCGGTTTTTCCTTTTTTCCGAAATCCATAACCTTTGTGCCGGGACAGCCACATGGCAGTGGGCCGGGTTTTTCTGGAGAGAATGGGACATCTATCCCCTTCTCTTTCAGGAAATCCAGGGCCTCTTTAAGCAATTTGTGTTCACCGTGGTCTTTCAGGTGCTCCAGGTGGGCCTTAATAGTATTTTTCCCGTGCTTTACTATATTTGCCATCACCTTTCTTTCGTTATAAGGTTCTGCTTCCCTCTCTTCTATCTTAATTGCGCCCTCGGGACAGTGCCCTATGCATGCGCCAAGGCCGTCACAGAAAAGGTCGCTTATAAGGCGGGCCTTTCCGTCTATCATCTGAAGAGCCCCTTCCGGGCAATTGGGTATACACAACCCGCAACCGTTGCATTTCTTATCATCGATCTTTATTATTTTTCTTTTTCCCATGGTTTTTACCTCCTGCATAATGATACCATGCTTGTATCATTATGTCAAGGGAAATTTTGATATACAACTCCGAGGATGGTTGCTAATACACATATGCTAACGAGATAAAAAGTGAGGATCCGGGCGCCAAATTCTTTTCTTAAGACAAGTATTGTCCCGTAACTTGTAATCGGGCCCACTAAAAGCAGGATCAGCGCTGCCCCGATATTCATCCCCTGCTGCAGGAATGCGTGCACCAGGGGAACGCTTGCAGTGGAGCAAAAATACATAATAAGCCCGAATACAAGGCTGAACGGATACGCCCACATACCGGCAAGGTACAGTTTTATAACTTTACCTACGGGGAGAAATGCGGCCACCGCTGCTGCCAGCAGCAAACCTAAAAGGAGTTCCAGGCCGATTTCCTTGGGCATGTCGATAAACGCGTATCTAAAAATGGATTTTATACGGCTTGAGAAATCCTTTTTGTGTTCGCAATGCTCCTTTGATTCTTCACAGTGTGGACAGATATCCACCTTGGCTTTCCTGGGTTTAAATTTGAACATATTTCCGAGGATGCCTATAACCATCCCCATGAGTATTACTGAAAAGAAAACATAAATTGTAAACTGTGAACCCAGCAGCCTGTAACAAACTGCCAACGCGCTTAATGAAGTGGCGGGGGTTGCTACCAGAAAGGCAAGTACCGGCCCGAGCCGCGATCCCTTTTTATAAAAACTGACTGCAACCGGTAAAGACCCCCAGCAGCATATAGGAAGCATGGTGCCAACCAGTGTAGAATAAAAAATAGGCTTTATGCCGGGTTTGCCCAGGTATTTTTCGACCCAGCTGGTAGGAATAAACTCATGGGCCATACCGCTTAAGAAAAACCCCACCGCCAAGGCGGGCAGGACTTCTACAAGGTAATGTTTAAAGGCTTCTATAAATTGAAGCAGCATAATATTCACCCAGCTCCTTTGTAATGTTGCCTACCCTGCCGTCTCCGATTCTTTTGCCATTAACTTTTGTAACAGGCATGATCTCCATAAGGGTATTTGTAAAAAATACTTCGCTCATTTTAAAGATTTCGTTTCGATTGATTTCTTTTTCTTGTACCTTAAGGCCGAGTTTTCTCGCAATCTTAATAATTTCCGTTTTTGTTATACCAGATAATATACCACTGGCAACCGAGGGTGTCAAAAGTGTGTTTTTGTTGATTGTAAATATGTTGCTCACTGCCCCGCATGCTATTTTTCCTTTATTATTGAGAAGGATTGCATCATTGTAGCCTTTTTTCTGGGCCTCCATGCGGGCTGCGATGTTATTCAGGTAATTGATTGATTTGATTCTGCTAAGCGGTGAGTTTTCATTCCTTCTTACGCTTGATATAAACACACTGAGGCCCTTTTTATAAAGCTCGGCCGGATAAGGTGTAAAAGGTTTTGTTATTATTACGATATTCGCTGTCCGGGCAGTTGTGGCATCCAGGCCAACCCTTCCCTCCCCGCGTGAAACTGCAAGGCGTATATACGCGTCTTCAAGCTTGTTGACACGCAACAGGCGATAAATCGCATTTTTTATGCCGATTTTCGACAGGGGGATTTTAAGTTTAATTATTTTTGCGCCATCGTATAATCTCTTAAGGTGGCCATCCAGTTTGAACACTTTGCCGTCATAACTGCGCATCGTCTCAAACAGCCCGTCCCCATAGAGAAAACCCCTATCGGATACAGGCACGCTTGCCCTTCTCTCATCCACCACTTTCCCATTCACAAACACCTTCACGCTAGAACCTCTTCCTTTTTAGCTGTTATGGCATCGATCAGGGCCTTGGCCTTGTCGAGGGTTTCCTGGTATTCGGCTTCCGGGTCAGAGTCTGCAACAATGCCGCCGCCTACCTGGAAATAGAGCTTTTTTCCTTTCACAAGTATTGTCCGGATCACGATGGAGGTATCCATGTTGCCGTTAAAACTTATATAGCCGATTGAGCCGGTATAGATGGAACGTTGCGTCGGCTCAAGTTCGTCTATGATTTCCATTGAGCGGATTTTGGGTGCGCCTGTTATGGAGCCTCCGGGAAAACAGTTCAGGAGGCAATCCACCGCATCCACGTTTTTCTTTAAGTGCCCGGAAATAGTTGAAACAAGATGAAACACGGTTGCGTATTTCTCTAATATTGTGAACTCGGTAGGCCGCACAGAGCCAAATCTGCAAACCCTGCCAAGGTCATTCCTTTCAAGATCCACTATCATCAGATGCTCTGCCCTGTCTTTGACGCTTGTTATAAGTTCGCGGGCCAACATGCCGTCTTCCAGCGAATTATTACCCCTGGGCCGCGTGCCTTTTATGGGCCTGGTATGAATAGTCTTGTCGCGAAGACACAAAAAGCGTTCAGGGGAAGCGCTTATCAACTGAAAATCTCCGAAATCCAAGAATGCGGCAAAGGGCGCGGGATTTATGTCTCTTAGCCTTAGATATAAATCGTAGGGATCGCAAGGAGTCCTGGATGTAAATCTTTGAGAGAGGTTTATCTGGTACGTATCACCGCTTGCTATGTACTCCTTTGCCCTCTTTATGGCCTCTATATATTTTTCTTTTTTGAAATTGGATTTTAAACTGTCATTGCGAGGGAGTGCAGCGACCGAAGCAATCTCAGGTTTGAGATTGCTTCGTCGGCCTGCGGCCTCCTCGCAATGACTGCGTAATAGTTCCAGACGTTTTTTGGCCCTCGTCTGGCGCCTGATTTCATCCTTTTCCGGAAAACCGGTAGAGATTATATACTTTTTATTGAAGAGGTGGTCTATTACGATAATAGAGTCGTAAAACCCGAGCATGCAGTCAGGCAATTTTATATCATCCATTGCCTTCCGGGGCAGCTTTTCAATATGGTGCTTCAGGTCGTAGGAAAAATATCCTACTCCCCCGCCCATAAATGGAAAAGGAAGCTCTTTTGTGTCTACGGGAAAACGGGCAATAATGTCTTTAATCACATTGAAGGGGTTGCCCGTGATATTTTCTATCCTGTCATCTTCAATCAACTGGATAAAATCGCCCTTGCTCTTTAAAACAAGAAACGGGTCTTTGCCGATAAAAGAAAACCTGCCCAGCTTGGCAGGGTCCATCTGGCTGTCTAAGAAAAACGGGAATGGATACGTCTTTATCGATTGGAAAATGTCTATTGATGAAGCTGAAGTGCGGATTTCTTCTATTATGGGTTTCACTTTGAAAGGTTTCTTTTTGTAAAAAACCTCTTAATAGGGTTAAGATAATCTATAATCAGCCGCCCGTTCAGGTGGTCTATCTCATGCTGGATGGCCCTTGCAAGAAGGCCTTCTGCAACTATTGTGAGTGTCTTTCCGTTCTCATCCATATACCGGACCTTAATCTTCTTCGCCCTTTTTACCTTTACAGATGCCCCTGGTATACTGAGGCACCCTTCCTCTACAATATCAGAGCCCTCTTTCTTAATTATTTCAGGATTTATAAACTTTATAGGGCCGCCCCCGACATCCACTACTGCTGCGCGCTTTGATATGCCTATCTGAGGTGCGGCTAATCCCACGCCCTGATTGTCATACATGGTCTTTACCATGCCTTCAAGGAGTTTTCTGTCCTCTCCGGTGACCATCCCAAGGGATTTTGAGGATTTTCTTAATACTTCGGAAGGATATTTTTTAATCTCAAGGCCCTCCGTCATTTCTTTATTTTATTCCGGCCGTCTACGTAAACTACTTTCGGCTTTATTGAGCGGGCCTTTTCCTCTGAAACAATGGAATATGAGATTATGACAACCAGTTCCCCCTCATTACCCAGGTGCGCGGCAGGCCCGTACAAAGAAATTGCCCCTGAACCGCTTTTTTCTTCAATAACATATGTCTGGAACCGGTTTCCGTTTTCTACATTCAGGACCTGGACCATTTCATTCGGATATATGTCTGCCGCCTGCATAAGATCTTTATCTATCCCAATGCTCCCTTCATAATGAAGGGCCTTCTTGGTAATCTTTGCCCTGTGAATCTTTGCCCTGCATACTGTTCTTAAATGCATTTTAGCCTCATTTTAACTTTTCAGTCTCTTTTTGAGAGAGTTGTGTTCGCTTGCTATTTCTTTCGGCAGGTCTTCTCCGAATTTCTTAAAGAATTCGTCAAGATTTTTGGATTCTTCCTGCCATTGGCCGCTGTCTACTTTTAAAAGCTCTTGTAGCTGAGCCTTTGTTATATCAAGGCCCTTTGTATTCAGGTCTTCAGGCTTGGGTACATAGCCTATGGCAGTCTTTTCCGCATCAACTTTGCCATTGCAGCGATCAATGATCCACTCCAGGACACGCAGGTTCTCGCCATAACCCGGCCAGATGAATTTACCGTTTTCATCCTGCCTGAACCAGTTGACATGGAATATGCGCGGAGGCTTTGCGATGGTTTTACCCATCTTCAGCCAGTGCTTGAAATAATCCGCCATGTTATAGCCGCAGAAAGGAAGCATTGCCATCGGGTCTCTCCTGGTCTCTCCCTGTTTTCCATATTGCGCGGCTGTGCGCTCTGATGCCATGGTTGCGCCTACATACACGCCGTGCTGCCAGTTAAAAGATTCATAAACAAGCGGTGCAAGGCGCGCCCTTCTCCCGCCTAATATAATAGCGGATACGGGAACTCCTTTGGGGTCATCGAAATGTTTTGAGATGGAAGGGCATTGTCTTGCGGGTGCCGTAAAACGGCTGTTCGGGTTTGCCCCTTTTATCGGCTTACCTTCTTCATCTTTCATGCCCGGCTTCCATGGATTGCCTTTCCAGTCAGTGCCTTCAGAGGGGGGCGCCTCGCCTCCATCTTCCCACCACACGGTATTGTCTTTTTTAAGCAATACATTTGTAAAAATAGAGTTTCTTTTGACGGTTGCTATCGCATTAGGGTTCGATTTGGGATTTGTCCCGGGCGCGACTCCGAAAAATCCTGCTTCCGGGTTAACAGCGCGAAGTTCACCGTCTTTACCCGGCCTCATCCATGCAATGTCATCCCCTACTGTCCATACCTTATAGCCTTCTTTTTTAAGGCCATCGGGCGGCACAATCATTGCAAGGTTTGTCTTGCCGCATGCGCTCGGGAAGGCGCCTGCTATATATTGTATGTCTCCACTCGGTTTTTCTACGCCTGTAATAAGCATGTGCTCGGCCATCCAGCCTTCCTGTTTTGCAAGGAAACTGGCAATGCGCAGGCTCAGGCACTTTTTTCCTAAAAGGACGTTTCCGCCGTAGCCTGACCCGACACTCCAGATGGTATTGTCTTCAGGAAAGTGCATGATCAGTCGTCTAGTTATATCAAGGTCTGCCTTGCTGTGCAGGCACTTTGTAAACTCCCCGTCATCACCAAGTACATCGAGCACCTTTTTGCCGGCATTTGTCATAATGAGCATGTTTAAAACTACGTAAATGCTGTCTGTGAGTTCAATCCCGATTTTACTGAATGAGGACCCTACCGGTCCCATTGAAAAAGGAATCACATACATCTTGCGCCCGGCCATGGAACCTTTAAAAATTGCCCCTGCCTTTTCATACGCATCCCGTGGTTTCATCCAGTTATTTGTGGGGCCTGCGTCGTGTTTTTTGTTTGTACAGATAAACGTAAGGTTTTCTGTGCGGGCAACATCGTTCAGGGCAGTCCTGTGGTAAAAACAACCCGGCAGCTTCTCCTGGTTAAGCCTTATTATCTCACCGTTTGAAACGGCTTCGTCTTCGAGTCTTTTCTTCTGCTCACCGGATCCGTCAATCCAGATGATCTCCTCCGGTTTGCACATATCGGCCATTTCCCGGACCCATTTTTTTAATAATTTGTGTTCGGTCATTCTATCTCCTTGTTTTTATGAAGTTGGCAATTGAACGATCATACGTCTTTTCCACGTCATCCGGAAAACAGCATGCAGGCAACTGATCCTTGGCAAGATGATAATGAAGGCACTCGCAGCACATACCTTTTCTCGGGCATGGTTCGTAACTACAGTTGCACCTGTCTATATTTTTCTTTTTATTTGTACATCCTGTCATAAACCGGCCCCCATCTTAAATGCCCTATCCATGGCATCTTTTTTGGTTTTTACATCTCCCTTTTTGTCTACTCCTCCGATAAAAAGCTCGCCCTTATATTTAAATCCCAAAACATAATAGAGCGCCTTCATAATATTTTTTGACGCGGCGAAGGCCTCTTTTTTATCAAATGCGGCAGCTGCAAGCAAAAATCCATTGTGCCCTTTTTCATCAGGCCTCAGGGCCTTCTTAAGTAAAAACCTTCTTGCCCAGAGCGCCTGGCAGCGGTCTATCAAGCATTTAAGCTGCGCAGGAGGGCCCATAAAAAATGTCGGGGTCGATATAACCAGGTGGTCGGCATTAAGGAGTTTGTCATATATCCACTGCATGTCATCCTTAATCCTGCACACACCTGTCTTATGGCAGCTGTTCCCCTCATCACAGGGTGCGATTTTAAGGTCTGAAATCATAAGCTTCTCAACCCTTGCACCCTTGGACTTTGCGCCTTCCAGAAATGCATCCAGAAGGAGGTCGCTATTTCCGCCTTTTCGGGGGCTTCCCTCTATCCCCAGCACCTTTATCATCTTTCCTGGCCTTCTCTTTCAAATACTGGCTGTATTTTTCTTCGCCTACACATTCGGCCGCAAACTTGCACCAGTCAAGGCAGCTCTGGAACCCGGGCCTCTTAACAGTCTTTTTGCAGGAACTGCATTTGGCCTCGCCCTCATCACTCCATATCTCTACCTCTTTTTTGCAGTGAGGGCATTCTATAAACTCAGGATGCGGCTTCAGAAACGAATCCGCTCCCGGGCACTTCTTACGCAGCATTTGTCTCAACTCCCTATATCCTTGTAAGACTAATGTTATAATATTAATAGATTTGTCCTGTTTTGTCAATCAGAAGCTTTAAGGAAGGTATTTTTAAGCTCATTTATGGCGGAGGTGACTTCGGGGCTTAGGCCTTCTCCGAATTGGGTGGTCTTGGGTTGGACGGCGATCATGAAGATGTTGGCATTGGTCTCTTTCTTAAGAAATTCCATGAACATCGCGGGTGAGGCATCGTGTGTGGAAAAACCTATCTTTAATATATCCTCATTTTTCAATACACTCATGCTGCCCGGAGGCATATCCATTTCGGCCGCATCAAAAATTATTATTGTATCGGGTTTTGTCTTTATAATGGGAAATAAATAGTTTTCCGGAGAGGTGCCGCAGTCAAAAACAGCATAGGGTGTCTTCTCTTTAAGGGTGTCCACCATGACCGGGCCAAAGGCGTCATCCCCGCGAAGGCGGTTTCCGATGCCGGTGATAGCGATATTGCCGGATAAAATTTCTTTGATTCTGAAGTCTACATGCATGTTTAAGTTTATTATTTTTCCAAAGTGGTTTTTCTTCTGCACTGGGCGCAGAGTATCTTTATGCGGTCTGCCCTGGTAAGGTCTTTGGTGATCTCCTGTATATTGTCGTCGAGAACCGTGAGTTCTTTGAGGCGGGATAAAAATAAAGTCGGATTGGAAAAACTGATAGGCCCTAATTTTTTGGCCAGCCATTCAAGATGCGCCTTGCATGCTACAGGCTCACCGCAGGCTTCGCAGAGCGTTAATTCTTTTTCCACTTCCTCGGTTGCCTGGCCCCTGTCAAAAAGCGCCAGGTCAAATTTATTGGACAGCTTAATGCCTTCCTTGGTTATGCAATTCAGTTCGCATTGCCCGCAAAAGATGCATACATCATAGCGGAGTGTCAGTTTTCTCTTCGGGGTTTCACGGTTGGCGTCATCATTGTATTCAATCGCCCCTGTAGGGCACACCTGGGCGCATGCAGTGCAGCCTACGCAAAATTCCTCGGAATATTCGGGCTTTCCCCTGAATTTCTTGGCGGGTACGTGGGGTTTAAAAGGGAACTTGCTTGTATACGGCCCCACTATCAATGCCTTTATCGCGTGAATCAGTTCCCGTATCTTCGGTTTCCTCATGCTTCGCCTTCTTTGTCTTCCTTGTATTTATCGACGACGCTTATACTGCAGAGTTTCACACCTGCCCTGTGCGCGCCCCTTGCGATTGCGTGCGCGGCAACGGGGCTGGTCAACGCAATAAAAACTATGCAGAGGAGCGCTTTCATGCCGGCCGCACTCAGCCCTACAATAAGAAAAGTCCCCAGGAGGATGCTGCATGTACCCATGGTAACGCATTTTGTCGCGGCCTGGAGCCTGTTGTATACATCGGGGAGCCTCACCAGACCGAGGCATCCTAAAATATCAAAAAACAGGCCGATGGATATAAGTATTAACCCTATTGCGTTATTCATCGAATCCTCTCCCCTCCAAAAACTTCGACAATGCCAGGGTGCTTATAAAACTCTGAAGCGTCCAGGCTATCCCTATGTCCAGATACCATGACCTTCCGGTCGTAATGGTAAGAAGGGCACAAAGGCCGACTATCATGATTCCGAGTATATCTATGGAAACAATCCTGTCAGCACCCGTAGGGCCTTTCCATATTCTATAAAGGCACAACACGCACGCGAGAATGATTATATAAAGCCCTCTTCCGAAAAATGCCACATGGGGCAGGTCCTTATAAAACAAAAACGGCAAGGGGTAGGCAATAATAACACTGGTTGCAGCCACCAGGATAAGGGCACCCATTAACCAACGAAATGTTTTCATAATTTTTTCCTAATCAAAAATCTTCTTTAATATTTTCTCAAAACGTTCGACGATGATCTCGGTCGCGCTGTCTATATCCTTTGCCTTTACATCGATCCAGTGGATATACAAAACTCCGTTTGATCTGTCTATGTCAACACTCATTGTCCCGGGCGTAAGCGTGATCGAATTTGCAAGAAATGTAAGTGCCGTATCGCTTTTTAAGGTTGTCTTTACCTTTACTATGCCCGGATTTATCGGAAGGCTCGGGTGCAGGACCCTGTAGGCAACGTCCAGGTTTGCCTTAATGACTTCAAATAAAAACACAGGCAGGTAATGAAAGAAAAAGTACCAGTACCTGAGCGGGTGCTTTAAAAGGTGGGGCCTTGTTATAAAGAGGTCCCCTGCCAGGAATGCCACAAGCAGCGACACAAATAATCCGACAATAACATGCTGGATATCAGGCACCCAATTCAGAAGGCACCATGCGGCCAGCGCCAAAATAAATAATATTATTCTGCTTTTCACGTTACATTATCCCCTTTAAAAGTACATCAACTGCAGGCTGTAAAAATATCCTGTTTACCCCCGGAAGAAAAAGAAGCCCTCCTATAATACAAAGGACCGCGAACCCTGCCATGGCGAGTTTCATAAAAAGCGGTGTTTCTTTGATCTTGGCGTATTTTTCTTTTAACTCGCCCAGGAATGCCATTTTCATAAGCTTCATATACATTGCCAGGGTCAATATACTCACCAAGGCCGCGCACAAGCCATATCCGAATCTCTGGGCCTGGATGCACGCTATTATAATGATAAGTTTGCTCCAAAAACCATTAAACGGGGGTATGCCTGCTATTGACATAGACCCCACAAAGGCAGTCCCTGCCGTGAGCGGCATTTTTTTGGCCAGGCCCCCCATCTCCTGGAGGTCGCGCGTGCCGGTTGAGTACTCCACTGCCCCTGAATTCAAAAATAAAAGTGATTTAAACAGAGAATGATTAAAAAGATGGAATAAGCCTCCGAGGATACCCAGGGGTGTCCCAAGGCCGAATCCCAATATAATGTAGCCTATCTGGCTTATTGAAGAATATGCCAGGAGGCGCTTGAAGTCCCACTGCCCCATGGCCAGCAATCCGCCGATGACCATTGAAAACACGCCAAGAAACATCAATATCGAAGATATGGCTGAAGTCACGCCGATCACACTATAAAATATACGGCAGATTGCATATACGCCGAGAGATTTTATCAGAATGCCCGAGAGCATAGCCGATATAGGCGCAGGTGCCGAAGGGTGGGCATCCGGAAGCCACGCATGAAAAGGAACCATCGCGCTCTTCAGGCCCAGGCCCATTATAAAAAGAACGCTTATCATAAGGGTTATGTTGGCAGGGCCTTTTTGGGCCAGGACAGCCGCCATATCCGCCATATTCAATGTTGAGGTAAAGCCGTATAAAAGGACTATGCCTAAAAGAATAAACAGTGAGCCGACAGTGCCCATGATTGCATATTTAAATGCCGCCTCAAGCTCATGGCGCTCTGTGCCGAATGCAACCAATGCATAGCTTGCAACAGAGGCAATTTCAAGGAAGACGAAGAGGTTAAAGATATCGCCTGTTATGATCACACCGTTCATGCCCGCCAGCATAAGAAGGAATAAGGTGTAGAATTTCCATTTAGATGTGTATCTTTGCATGTAGCTTATAGAATAGACGGATATGAGAAACGCCACAAGGTTTACCGTCACAAGCATAAACGCAGTGAGCCCGTCGAGTACCATGCTTATGCCGAAAGGCGGCTTCCATGCGCCCACACTATACACAATACTCGTATACCTTGATACAAGCGGAATCGTAAATAGCGACAGGATCAAAAGCGCGGCCGTCGTCAGGTTGCCTATTACATCAGGCGCCTTTTTCACCTTCTTGCCGATAATGGCAATCAGGAATGCGCCTGCCAGGGCAAGCACGGTAAAAAGCGGCATTATATTGGTCTGGGGGATCATCCCTTGAGCTCCCTTATCTTTGTAATATCAAATGTGCCGTATTTTTCATAAATCCTCATGGCTATGGCCACCAGGAGCGCTGTTGTCGCAAGCCCGATAACGATTGCGGTTAAGACGAGTGCCTGCGGAAGCTGGTCCACCATGTTTGTGATCTGGTGTGACTTTGAATAAATCGGCGAGCGGCCGTCTATGCGGTACGCAACCAATATAAAAAAGAGGTTAACGGCATATTCGGCGATGATAACGCCGACGATAATCTTTATGATATTGCGCTTTCTGAGTATACAATAGATCCCGAGGCAGAAAAGCGTTAAACATAAGAGATAAAGTATCACTTCTTATCCTCCGAGTCCAGGTTGAATAAAACAAGGGCCACAAAGATTGCAAACAACCCCGCCCCCACCTTGAGGCTTATCGCTATATTGCAGAGCGGGATAATACCTGCGCTGAATAATCTAAACGGCTCGCCTTTCGGCAGAAAATTCAGGAAAAACCATCCGCCCGTAAAACCCAAAAGCGCTATGCCTAAAAATAAAATTGCGCCGAACCCTTCAAAAAATGATGCCACACCCTTTGGGAGCTTTTTGAGCGCGGTCTCTTTTCCATAGGCGAGCATAAGGTGAATAAAGGAAAGTGCGACAATGACCCCGCCTGCAAACCCTCCGCCGGGGGAAACATGTCCGTGCAGGAGGATATAGATACCGTATAACAGTATCAACCCCACTGTAAGACGTGTGATCGTCTTAACTATTAAAGACATGCCTTTGTCTTTTTCCCTACTCATCGCCTTCTCCTACTTCCACGCCTTCTTTCTTCCGGCCCGTTTTGCGTACGATTGCAAGCACGCCTATCACGGCTGTAAAAAGTATGGTTGCCTCTCCAAGCGTATCGTATGCCCTGTAATCAAGGATAACCGACGCCACAAGGTTCGTAGCCCCTGTCGCCTGCAGCCCTTCTTTTAAATAAACAGAGGCAACCCTCATCATGGGATAACCAAACTGGGGAAGGTCCCTGAAGCATTTTGCCGCGACAGTTAACAGCACCGCTATAAAACCTACAGTGATCAATGTATTTAAAAACCATCTTCCCGTTGTTGAAAACGGGAGGTCCTTCTTTAATGTTGCCCTTATCAGAATAATAAGGCACAAAATCTCTACCACAAGCTGGGTGATAGCCACATCGGGCGCCTTCAGTATAAGAAATACTATTGAGAGGCCCAATCCGACCGCGCCCACAGCCACAATCGAGGAAAGAAGGTCTTTCACCTCTATCGCGATTATCGCGCCGATGATCATGAATATAAGTAGTATATACAGTTCTATCATAACCTTACCTTAATAGTAAATAAAACAACACCGCCATTCCCAAAAGGCACCACGCCAGATACGTAGGCAATATTCCGTTGTGGAGCCGCTTCAGGATAGCTGTAAAAAAGGATACAATCTTCCTCCCCTGCTCATAAATATCAAAGTCGCCCTCTTCGGCCAGTTTGTATGTCTTTCCTATTGCAGGGATATCTTTTATTGTATTATAAAACTCTACCCCGGAAATCCTCATATCCTTATCCGGCACTTCTCCGCCGACAAATGGCTCGTCAACCCTGCCAAATCCCGGCCTCGCCAATAGATATATCAAAAACCCGACGGCCACTCCGGCAAGTATTAAAATTGTCGCAAGCCGCGGCTCCCACAATCCGGAGAAAACAACATCCGCGCCAAGAGAAGGATTTATAAAATTCTTCAGGGGCAGTTTGTACGCAAACACACCGAAAACAATACAGAGAACAGCGAGTATGGCCATCGGAACCCACATGGACGGCCCGACTTCCTTTATTTCCTTCTTTTCAATATTGGCGGACTTCTGCCCAAGGAATGCCGTGTGCAGGAGCTTCATAAAGCTGGCCAATGTAAGCGCGCTTCCGAAGACCGCGGCCACAAGCCATAAAGGCCATAGTTTCGTACCGGTCTTACCCAATTCTATGAGGCCCTGATACACCATCCATTTTGAAACAAAACCATTGAGCGGCGGTATCCCTGAAATGGCAAGCGCGGCTATGAGTGTACATATATAGGTAATAGGCATTGCCTTTGACAGGCCTCCCAATTTTGTTAAATCGTCGGTGCCTGTCTTCTTTTCCACGGCACCGCCCGATAAAAAGAGGCAGTATTTGTAAATGGCATTGTTTAACATATGAAAAAGGCCGCCGGCTATTCCAATAGGGTTGGCAGTTCCGATACCAAGGACCATGTATCCGACCTGGCTTACCGCATGATAAGAAAGCAGGCTCTTAAAATTGTGCTGGACAAGCGCCATCATTACGGCTGCTATTATGGTAACCGACCCTGTTGCCAATAAAAATATTGACATGCCTGAGTTGGGCTCGAGCACAAACAGATTCACCGCGATCCTGGCCAGAAAATATATCCCCAGAAGCTTATCTATGGAAGCCGGCAAAAATGCCATCACAGGCGTTGGCGCAACAGGAGCGCACGCCGGTATCCATGTATGAAACGGTATGGCCCCGGCCTTTGCGAATGCGCCGCACGCCAGGCAAATAAATGCCAGTATTGCGAGATTATTGTCCAGGGGAAGCGATATCCTGTTCATCATCAATGTATTTGAAAGATGCCACACAATGGCTATGCCCAAAAGCATCAGCGCGTCGGAGCCGCCTATTATAATAAATGTTTTTTTGGAGGCGGCCGTGGCGTTGGGCCCGCCCAGGTTTACCAGGAGATACAAGGTCAGCCCTAAAAATCCCCAGAATACCTAAAATAATACGAGGTCATTGGCAAGCGCGGCCCCTATGGATGCGCCTATTGTCATCAGCATATATCCGTAATATGATTTCAGATTCTCTTTTCCCTTCATATAGCCGAGAGAATAGAGCATTATAAGGGAGCCTGCCAGCGCTATAAATAAAACGACAAAGCCCGCCAGGTTATCCATCCGCAGCATAAGGGAACCTGCCGCGGCAAATGAGGCCGGTTTATTTAAAAATGCTGTTACTGCAAGAATAAATGTGACAACTGAAACAACTAAAGAGAACCCGCCGCACGCCTTTTCCATTTTCTTCGGAATAAACAAACCGGCAAGGCCTGCTATTAAAGGTGCCGCTATTAAATAAAGGAGTATGTTCATTTAAGCTCTCTTCCTGTCATCTTCTTATAAAGCGCGCGGGTCTTATCCTGGGACAATTTTATAAGTTCCTGCGCGTTCAAAACCGGTTTATTTTTTCTGTCCACCACCGTAAGCCTTTCAGTGCAGCAGTAGCACGGGTCAATGGCGGCGAGCGTTATGGTGGCATCGGAAACCGTCTGGCCCACGCATGTGGCCTTAAACGTCGGGAAATTCATGAATGTAGGCGCGCGCATCTTGTATCTTGCCGGTGTGTTCGTCCCGTCGCTTCGTATATAATGAAAGACCTCGCCCCTCGGCGCCTCTGCATGGCCTATGCCCTCTCCCGGAGGGATTTCCTTTACATTTATGTCTATCGGGCCCTTGGGCATCTTGGTCAAACACTGTTTTATTATGCTGATCGTCTCGTACATCTCTAAAACCCTTACGACTGCCTTGCCGAATACATCCCCGCCTTCCTGCGTAATGACATTCCAGTTGACCCTGTCATATGCGGCATAAGGGGAATCTTTTCTTACGTCTCTTGCAATGCCCGATGCCCTTAAAGTAGGGCCAAGCGCGCTGTATTCTTTGGCTGCCTCTTTTGTCAGGACGCCTACGCCTTTTAAGCGCGCCCCAAGGACCGGGTCGTCAAGGACCGCGCCTTTAAACATATCAAGAATGGGGATGAGCTTGTCCATCTCTTTCATTATCCAGGGGATGTCATCCTCATCAATGTCGCGGCGCACACCTCCGGCCTTCATCATGGCATAACTCTGCCTGTTGCCGGTTATTACTTCAAAAATATCAAGGACGGGTTCCCTGTATTTCCATGCCCACATCCACACAGTATTGTACCCGAGGAAGTGGCCTGCCAGGCCAAGCCATAAAAGATGAGAATGCAGCCTCTCAAGCTCTGCAATAATAGTCCTTATATATAACGCCCTCTCAGGCACTTCAATACCGGAAATATCCTCCATTGCCTGCACGCTTGCCACCGGGTGGCTTGTAGAGCATATGCCGCAGATCCTTTCCACTAAAAATACGACCTGGTCATAGGTTTTTGACTCTGCGAGTTTTTCAATACCTCTGTGGTTATACCCTATCCTTACGTCGATGTCCACCACGGTCTCGCCTTCTACAGTGAGCTGGTAAAATTCCGGCTCTTCCTGCAGAGGATGGTATGGGCCCAGGGGTATTACAACTTTGTGGCTCATAGTTCGCAGTCTCTCCTTAATGGATATTTATCTTTCGGCCAGCCGTCAGGCAAAAGCAATGGTTTCATATTCAGGTGGCCGTCAAATTCTACTCCGAACAATTCATGGATCTCCCGCTCTATCCACTCCGCGCCCTTCATTATAGGGGCGATGCTTTTTACATGCGGGTCTTTCCGGTCAAGAGACACCCTCATGGATATCACGAGATTAATTTCATCTAATGTAAAGTGATAAAGTATCTCAATTGCATTCGGTGTATCAACCGCACTTGCAATATTAAACCTGGCGTCGAGTTCCCGGAAGATATATGTTACAAATTCGGACAGGGACTCATGTTTTATATCTATGTAGACCCTTTTATGGGTCTTTATGAAAAGCCTTGTGATCGCTTTTGGAAATTTTTCTTTTATGGCTTGTACGGCTTCGTTCCTTGTCATTTCTTCTTCGCCTTCAGTTTTCCTATTATTTTTACAACCCCTGCGATTATCGCCTCCGGTTTCGGAGGGCATCCCGGTATATAAACATCAACCGGCAGAACCTTATCCACCGGATCGGGTGCGTTGTAGCTTCCTTTAAATATACCCTGGCCCAGGGAACATGAACCAATTGCAACCACCACACACGGCTTTGCCGTCTGCTCATAGGCGCGTTTTGCAGCAGGTATACAGAGGCTGTTCATTGTCCCCGTCACTAAAAGCACGTCCGCATGCCTGGGGCTTCCCACAAGCACCATGCCAAAGCGCTCTATATCAAACCTCGGGGTAAGGCAGTCGAGGATTTCTATATCGCAGTTATTGCAGCTCCCTGTGGACAGGTGATACACCCACAAGGATTTCAATAACGCCTTCATTTTTAAATTTTTTAACATAGCTACATTCCTAAAAACGCCAGCACTACACTTATTACGGCAAGCACTGTGGCCTTGCCCCAGAAAAACCTGACCGCCTGGTCAACCCTCACCCTGGGGCTTGTGTTTCTGATGACGACAATCAAAACCAGAAGCAGTACATATTTAAGGATGCCCCATACGAGGGCCCCTATACCCGCATTAACATTTATCCCGCCCATAAACATGACAACAACAAATACAGGCAGGGTAAAAAGCATCATTATTTTTGTCAATTTAAATACGGCAAGCGGCGAACCGGAATATTCGACAAAGGCCCCGCCCATTATCTCTGTCTCTGCCTCGGCCACATCAAACGGCACGAGGCCCAGCTTTGCCTGCATTGCAATTATCACAACCATAAGGGCCAGGACACCCGAAAGGCTTGTTGCAAATGCCCCATTTGATGCCTGGAATAAAAGAAGCTCCCCTATTTTTATAGACCCTCCGGATTTTAACACCGGCACGAGCATCGCAAGCACAAACGGAAGTTCAAATCCCAGGAAGAGTTTCATCTCCCTGGATGCGCCGAGCGAGGCTATCGGATTTCCCGACGCAAACCCTCCGATAACAATGGCTACGGAAGGGATTGACAATAGATATATGATAACAATAAAATCTCCTATAAAACCCGTGCCCGGAGATATATTCATGGTCCATAAAAATGTGGACACAAGCGTCACGGCCGCAAGCCCTATTATGGGGGCCATAAGAAATGTTGCCCTGGAGGCTGTGCGCGGGATAATGGTTTCCTTGCCCAGGAGTTTCATGATATCCGCAAACGGCTGGTACCACGGGGGCCCTACCCTCCACTGGACCCTGGCAGTGACCTTCCTGTCTATCCAGCTTGCCAGAAGCCCGGCTGCGGCTGTAAACAAAAATCCCGGAAATATTAAAAACTGGTATAATAGCTTCATTTCTTTTTAACGCCGTTTCTTTCCCACTGTGTTGAGCGGACTAAAAGGTTTTCGCCCACAGCGTACACGTTCTTGGCCTCGTCCTCTTTAAACTCACCGTATTGTATTGCCCCGCACCTGCAATTTTGCACACATTCAGGCTTGTCGTTCCAATTCAATCTATTCAGGCAAAAATCACAGCTCGATACATAATAAGGGACAAACTCTGCATAGATCGTGCCGGAGTGGCATGCATGGGCGCAGGACTTGCAGCTTGTGCAGCGCATGTTGTACCTTTTAAGGACCTTGTCTTCCTGTTTCTCAAGCGCATCCGTCGGGCATGCCCTGACGCAGTTCTCGTCCTCACACTTCCTGCAGACAAGCGCATACGTGGCCAGTTCCCACACATTTGTGATACCGCTGTTGTGCGGATGATAGAAATAGCTGCACCTATCGGTACAATTTTTCATATGATCGGTTAATTTTTCCAGGTCTATAAAAAGCCTTTTTAATCCCATATGTTGGCTGTATCCTTTATTTTATCATAGCTGAATACAGGGCCGTCCTTACATGCATAGTAGGAACCCAGACGGCAGTGGCCGCATTTACCTATGCCGCAGCTCATGTTTTTTTCCATGGAGAGATACAAGTTCTGCGGCAGGACTCCCTTCTCAAGCAGTTTAAATGTAACGAACTTCATCATGATGGGAGGGCCGCAGACCACGGCAACTGCGTTTTTAAGATTTATATCGAGCTTCTCGAGGATCGTTGTCACAAGGCCCACATGGCCTTTCCAGGAACTTGTTCCGTTATCCACTGTCATTGTAAGGAATGTGTTTTTCTTTTTATCCCAGGCCTTTATCTCTTCTTTGTACACTATGTCTTCGGGTGCCTTTGCGCCGTATCTGATGTCTATCTTTTTATAATTATCGATGTCATTAAAAAGGGAATACAAAAGACTTCTCAGGGGCGCCAGGCCCACCCCGCCGCCCACGACCAGGACTTCCTTATTTTTAAAATCCTTGAGCGGGTAGCCCTTTCCGTACGGGCCCCTTATGCCGAGAATCCGGCCCGGCTTCATGCTGTGTAAGGCTGCGGTAACACGGCCCACATTCATTATGGTGAAATCAAGCCTCTTTTCCTCGGCCGGATCAGAGGAAGGCGTAAACGGCGCCTCACCGAGCCCCGGGACGGCGACTTCCATGAACTCGCCTGTCTTAAAGGAGATCTTTTCTTTCGGCCTCAGGGTAAACGTCTTGATATTGGACGTCTCTTCCACAATATCAATGATTTCGGCCTCTATTAATCGATACGGGTTTTCCATTTTATTTCACAAGTTCTTTCAGTATTTCACGAATATCTATTTCACCCGGGCATCCCTCAAAACAGCGGCCGCATCCGGTGCATGCATACACATCCAGGACGTCAGGGAAAAACTCAAACTTTTTCTCAAACCTGTTCCGCAGCCTCTCTGCCAGGTGCCTCCTCGGGTTTGCCCCTCCGGCAACAACTGCAAATCTTTTATAAAGGCATGCGTCCCACAGGCGGTAGCGTGCGGTCATATTCCCTTTTTTCTGGTCGGAGATCATAAAACAGTGGCATGTGGGGCACCCGAGATTACAGGCGCCGCATTCGATGCATGTCTTGGCCTTTTCCTCCCAGATCTTAGAGGAGTGCTTTTGCTTCATCTTGCCTTTTAAAAACTTAAAACTCGGCACGCCTTTTTCCTGGACCATTGCCGAGAGCTCGTCCGTAAATTCTTTCCGGTTTCTGGACCTTTTTTCTATGTGTTTCTGGTCGGCCTTTGTGA
>CAYVIU010000009.1:0-17969 GCA_964451625.1 uncultured Planctomycetia bacterium
AAATGGGAACCGTCGGCGAAGCAGTCAAGTATATAGAATCAAAATCCAAGTAAAAAGCCCGGTTAACAAAAAATGACAAAAAGAGTTGTAGTTACCGGCCTAGGTATCATTTCCCCTATCGGTAATACCAAAAATGACTTCTGGAATGCCCTTTTGTCAGGGAAAAGCGGCGCAGGACGATTAACTGCATTTGACGCGTCTCATTTCACCTGCCGGATAGCGGCCGAAGTTAAAAATTTTGATCCATCTCTGTATATGACACCTAAGGAGCAAAGGCGGATGGATCCTTTTGTCAAGTTTGCAGTTGCTGCATCCAGCGAGGCTGTAGCTGACAGCGGGCTCCAACTTGATAAAGAAGATGTCACAAAGATCGGCGTTCTTGTAGGCTCCGGTATCGGAGGGCTTTTTACAATTGAACGCGAATACGGGGCATATTTAAAAAGAGGCCCTGAAAAAGGCCCTTCCCGCATCACCCCTTTTCTTATTCCCATGCTGATTGTGAATATGGCAGCAGGCCAGATATCCATATCCTTAGGTTTAAAAGGCCCCAATTCAGCTGTCGCAACCGCATGTGCCTCAGGAAGCCACGCCATAGGAGATGCCTTCAGAATTATCCAAAGAGGCGAGGCAGATGCCATGGTGACCGGCGGCACAGAAGGTGCCATAACAGAGATGGGATTCGGCGGTTTCTGCGCGCTTAAGGCATTATCTTTAAGAAATGATGAACCTGAAAGGGCAAGCAGGCCCTTTGATAAGGAGCGCGATGGATTTGTCATGGCCGAAGGCGCGGGTATAGTTGTTATAGAAGAGTTGGAACACGCCAGGAAAAGAGGCGCGAACATATACTGTGAGATAATAGGATACGGAATGAGCGGTGACGGCTATCATATAACCGCCCCGGCCCCTGACGGAGACGGCGCCAAAAGGTGCATGGAAGAATGCCTTAAAGGCGGGAGGATAAAACCTGAGGAAGTCGATTACATAAACGCACACGGCACTTCAACCCAGCTGAATGATAAAATTGAAACACTCGCCATAAAAACCCTTTTTGGGCCTCATGCAAAAAAGCTCGCCGTAAGCTCTACAAAGTCGATGACAGGCCACATGCTCGGCGCAGCAGGCGGAGTAGAGACGATAATCTCGGCCCTTGCAATTAAGGAAGGCGTGATACCTCCCACAACAAATTATGAAAACCCTGATCCTGAATGCGACCTGGACTATGTACCCAACAAAGCCCGCAAGCAGGATGTAAAGATCGCCATCAGCAACAGCCTTGGCTTCGGAGGCCACAACGCCACCCTGGCCTTCCGCAGGATTTAACCGCATTAATTTCTTGACACAATCCCCGTCGTGTAATATAATAATTCCCGTCGAAAAGAATAAGGAGGAAGGAAAAAAATGGACTATTTATTGACAGAAGAACAGAAGATGATACAGGAACTGGCGAGAAAGATCGCCGAGGAAAAGATAAGGCCCGTCGCTGCGGAGTATGACGAGAAAGAGGAGTTTCCGTGGCCCCTTATGAAGATAATCGCAGAAAGCGATCTTTTCGGCGTATACATCGAAGAAAAATACGGCGGCACAGGCGGAGGCGTCCTGGACCTGGCAATAGCCACTGAAGAGTTTTCCAAGGCCTGCGGCGGGATAGCTGTTTCTTATGCAGCAAGTGCCTTGGGCACATACCCTATAATCCTCTACGGAAATGACGCTCAAAAACAAAAATATCTCCCGGATATCGCAAAGGGAAAAAAGATCGCGGCGTTCGGCCTCACAGAGCCTGAAGCAGGTTCTGACGCCGGTGCAATCCAGACAAGGGCTGACAAAGACGGAGATCATTATATACTGAACGGGACAAAACAGTGGATAACAAACGGCGGCGAGGCAGAGGTCTACACAGTAGTTGCCATGACCGATAAGAAGAAAGGCGCAAGGGGTGCGAGCACATTCATAGTTGAAAAGGGCACCAAGGGTTTTGAATTCGGAAAAAAGGAAAAGAAACTCGGCATACGCGCATCTTCCACAACGGAGCTCATCTTCACAGACTGTAAAATCCCCAAAGAAAATCTATTGGGAAAAGAAGGTTTAGGTTTTATAGTGGCAATGAAGACATTTGATAAATCCCGTCCGGGTGTAGCGGCCCAGGCAGTGGGAATTGCTCAGGGCGCGCTTGACCTCGCAGTTAAATATTCCACAGAGAGAAAGCAGTTCGGCCACTCTATATCAAACTTCCAGGGCATCCAGTTCATGCTGGCTGACATGGCAACAAAGGTAGAGTCGGCCAGGGCACTCGTATATGCAGCATGCAGGATGATCGATTCAGGCGCAAAGAACATATCAAAGATCTCTGCAATGGCAAAGCTCTACGCAAGCGATGTAGCCATGGAGGTTACGACCGACGCTGTCCAGGTATACGGCGGCTACGGCTATATGAGAGACTACCCTGTGGAAAAATACATGAGAGACGCCAAGATCACCCAGATCTATGAAGGCACAAACCAGGTGCAGCGCGGCGTAATAGCATCCAACCTTATAAAGGAATCAAAAAAGTAAATGAATATAGTAGTCTGCATAAAACAGGTCCCGAATACCACAGATGTAAAGATAGACCCCAAGACAAACACCCTCATAAGAGAAGGTGTGGAATCTGTTATAAATCCGTTTGATGCCTATGCCATAGAAGAGGGTGTGCGTCTTAAGGAAAAGCATGGCGGCAAGGTCACGATTGTAACCATGGGCCCTCCCCAGGCTGAGGCTGCACTCGGGGAGGCAGTTTCTTTAGGGGCGGATGAAGGAATACTTGTCTCTGACAGGGCCTTTGCAGGCAGCGATACATGGGCGACCAGCTACACATTGGCCCAGGCCATTAAAAAGATAAAAGAATTTAACATAATAATTTGCGGCAAGCAGGCCTCTGACGGAGATACTGCCCAGGTTGGCCCGGGCATATCCTGCCACCTTGATATCCCACAGGCTACGTATGTAAGAAAGATAGAAGAAATAAATGATAAGCACGCCAGGGTGGAGAGGCTGGTCGAAGACGGCTACGAAGTCATTGAGACACCGCTTCCGTGCCTTTTAACAGTCGTAAAGGAAATAAACGAACCCAGGCTCCCTTCGCTTAAAGGCAAGATGAAGGCCAAGTCGGCCAAGATTACAGTATGGAACGCAAAAGACCTTGATTGCGACCCTGAAAACATAGGCCTGGATGGCTCCCCCACCAAGGTTGTCAAGATCTTCAGCCCTCCGGCCAGGGAACAAGGTCAGATGCTTGAAGGCGACACAAAAGAGGTAGTTACCAAGTTAGTAGAAGGACTTAAAGACAAGATAAGTGAGGTCTAGGCTTATGGAGCGAACGAAGTGAGCGAACATAAGCCTATGACCGAACTTACCCCACACCCAGCGATCACGAAAAACTTCGTTAGGGCTGGGTGTGGGGTTCAATTCGACCATATGATTTGCCCCGCTAAGGGCGGGGCAAATCATGGTCTCATTAAAAACGCATAAATGCTTTCTAAAAAAGGCGTGAAGAAAATTATTAGTCTTTCTGGGCCGTTTGAGGCACTTTCCCGAAGAGAGGGAAGGCTGAGCCTCCTCCGGGATATCGGCAAAAATCCTGAAGGAGCTGCCTTGCGCCTTTCGGATGAAGCAGAACATATACTCGATTCTTTAAAACTTCAGCTGGCGGCAGACGATAAATTCGAGACTGCATGGATAGGAAGCGACCTTGCCTACAAAGACAGCCTTTTCTTCTCAATCAATTTCTACAAAAAATACCTCTTCCCGATCCACAAGAAACTCATAGGTTTTTTAAAAGCGCATAACCTCTCGGTAATGTTTCACTCCGACGGAAAAATAGACGAACTCCTGCCGTACTTTGTAGAGGCCGGAGTCTCGGGGCTTGACCGGCTTGATAGATATGCAGATATGGATATATCCGGGATAAAGAAGCAGTACAGGGATAAATTGGAGTTTTTTAATTAAGGAAGAATATGTTCAGGAAAACAGATCACGAAAAAAAATATAAAGACAACCTGCGGCACCGCATTCTCGAACTTAAGAAAAAGCGGAATGCCATTATAATCGTCCACAATTATCAAAGGGAAGAAGTCCAGGATATAGCAGATATAAGCGGGGATTCACTCGCCTTGAGTGAGGCCGCTGTAAGGGCAGAGGCAAAGGTGATTGTCTTTTGCGGCGTGCAATTCATGGCCGAAACCGCCTCTATATTAAATCCTGACAAAACCGTGCTCCTGCCTGTAAAAGAGGCCGGATGCCCCCTGGCAGACATGATTACGGCCCAGAAACTCCGCGAAGAAAAGCAAAAAAACCCCGATGCGGCAGTTATATGTTATGTAAACTCAACCGCAGATGTGAAGGCCGAATCCGATGTGTGCTGTACATCAAGCAATGCCGTGCAGGTCGCAAGATCCGTGAAGGCTAAAAAGATAATCTTTGTACCTGACAGAAACCTTGGCCTCTATGTCCAGTCTAAGGTCCCTGGGAAAGAATTAATTTTATGGCCGGGATACTGTTCAACCCACGTAGGGTTTCATGAGGAGGACATACAGCGCGCAAAACAAAACCATCCGGACGCAGAAGTCCTGGTGCATCCGGAATGTAATCCGGGTGTAATAAAACTCGCAGGCCAGGTTCTCTCGACGGGAGGAATGATTAAATATGCAAAGTCCTCCAACTCAAAAAGCTTCATAATAGGCACCGAACAGGGCCTTATCTATAAACTTAAGCAGGAAAACCCTGACAAAGAGTTTATCCTGCCCTCTAATAGATTGATATGCCCCAGCATGAAATTAAACACCCTTGGCTGGGTATTCCACGCGCTGGACACCATGCAGTATGAAATCAAGGTCCCGCGCGACATAGCAGAAAAGGCCATGACCCCGCTCAAGAAGATGCTTGAGGTCTCAGGAGAGAAGAGCGGGGCGGCGATTTCGGGAACATAATATGGCAAAAAAACTTAAGATAGGCGTAGTTGGATGCGGGGCGATAGGGAGTTATATCGCCAGGAATTGCGATATCAATTTAAACGATAAAATAGAAGTCACAGCCATTAACGACAAAGATGCCTCAAAGGCAGAGCTTCTTGTAAAATCCCTTAAAACGAAGCCTGAGATTTTGAAACTGGAAGAATTGATTAAGGCATCAGACCTTGTCATAGAGGCGGTATCAAAAGATGTTTCAGCTGATATTGCCCGCGAAGCCATTTCAAACGATAAACCTGTTATGATTATGAGCGTGGGAGGGCTCCTTGGAAACGAAGACCTTCTCAAGCTTGCAGAAAAGAAAAATATAAATGTCTATATGCCGACCGGAGCAATCTCAGGCCTTGACGGCCTGAAGGCGGCGGCAATGTCAGGCATCGAAAAGGTTGTATTAACGACAACAAAACCTAAAGAGGGCCTTCAGGGGGCACCATATCTAAAAAAGAATAAAATCGACCTGGATAAAATCGACAAAGACACAGTCCTTTTCGAAGGTACAGCCTCTGAGGCCGTTGAAGGATTTCCTAAAAATGTAAACGTGGCAGCGCTCCTGAGCCTGGCAGGCATAGGGCCTGAAAAGACAAGGGTGAAGATCATCGTTTCTCCGTCGGCAACCCGAAATATGCATGAGATTCAGATTTCGGGAAACTTCGGCAGTATCACGACAAAGACAGAAAACCTGCCGTCTCCGGACAATCCAAAGACAAGTTTTCTGGCAGCGCTTTCAGCGGTGGCTACATTAAAGAATGTAGTCAGCAATATAAAAATCGGTACATGAGGGGAGGTGAATTAAATGGCACAACAAGTCTGCAAATGCGGGATAAAGAGGAAGAAGGGTTTTCTCTATTTCCTCGGCAAAAACGGCCATGCTTATGAAACAAAGATGGCACGCGGAAAGAAAAAAGGCGGCGGCCGCAAGATAGTTCACAAATGCGGTATTAAGAAAAAGAAGGGCTTCCTGTACTTCATAGACAGAAAAGGCAACGTCTGCTGCGCAAAGATGATCCGCGGTGGAAAGAAGAAAAAGAGAAGAAGAAGGTAATTTTTAATGAGGTGGGGACACTTTCCATCGAAAAAATTCGTCGGAAAGTGTCCCCTGTCTTATGATAATATGCTAAAAGACTACATTTACGTCAGAGAAGCAAAAGAGCACAACCTAAAAAACATAAGCCTGAAATTGCCCCGCAATAAGCTTATTGTAATAACAGGCCTGAGCGGATCAGGCAAGTCATCGCTTGCGTTTGATACAATCTATGCAGAAGGCCAGCGCCGTTATGTAGAGAGCCTCTCAAGCTATGCCCGCCAGTTCCTGGAACAGCTCCAGAAACCCAATGTCGAATATATCGAAGGCCTCTCACCTGCGATAAGCATCGAACAGCGGACTGCAGGGAGCAACCCCCGCTCTACAGTCGGAACCCAAACCGAAATATTTGATCACCTGAGGCTTCTATTCGCCAGGATCGGAAAGCCTCATTGCCACAAGTGCGGCCGCGCCATAACCCGCCAGTCAGCCCAGGAGATAGTGGAAAAGATCATGAAGCTCCCCCGTGAGAGCAAGCTCATAATACTCTCTCCTCTTGTCAAAGGGAGAAAGGGAGAATACACTAAATTGTTTTCCCAGATCCAGAAAGACGGTTTTGTAAGGGCCCGCGTCGACGGAAAAATCATAGAAATAGAAAATCCACCGCGCCTCAATAAAAAAATAAAACACACAATAGAAGTGGTTATAGATAGATTAATCCTGAAGGAAAAAATCAAAAAACGCCTGACAGACTCTGTTGAGACAGCCTTAAAATACGGAAACGGCACAGTGCTCGTGAACTATGAAAAAGGGGAGGAATTATATTCGGAACTATATGCATGCATCCACTGCGGCATAAGCTTTGAAGAACCTGTCCCGAGGATGTTTTCATTCAACTCACCTTATGGCGCATGCCCCAAATGCGCAGGCCTCGGAAACAGGATGGAGATAGATCTGGATTTATTGATCCCTGATAAATCCAGGCCCATGATTTCGGCTGTACAGCTCTGGAGAAGGGGAGGAAAGGGATTGGTCCTTTATTATCGCAGGCAGCTGAGAAAACTTGCGCGGGCCTATGATTTTGATGTTGAGACACCTTTTAAGGAACTTCCGAAACATATCAAAAAGCTTATTCTTTACGGGGACGAAGACTGCTACTTTGAGGGTGTAATAGCGAACACAGAGCGCCGTTTTAAGGAAACAGAGAGCGAATTCATCAAAACCGAAATAAATAAATACATGAGTGTGCTTCCGTGCCTTGAATGCAACGGAAAGAGGCTTAAACCCGAAAGCCTTGCCGTAACAATAAATAATAAAAACATAATGGCAATATCCGGTTTTTCAATAAAAGAGGCCAAAAAATTCTTTAATGAGCTCAAACTCACCGACGAGGAAACAAAAATAGCCCACCAGGCCCTGAAAGAAATAAACGAACGCCTCAAGTTTATGTCAAACGTAGGCCTGGATTACCTGACTTTAGACAGGTCTTCGAATACCCTCTCCGGAGGCGAAGCGCAAAGGATCAGATTGGCTACACAGCTTGGCGCAGGGCTTACGGGTGTTTTATATGTTTTGGATGAACCGAGCATAGGCCTCCACCAAAAAGACAATTCAAAATTATTGGATACACTCAAGAACTTAAAAGACCTCGGAAATACATTATTGGTAGTTGAACACGATGAGGCCACCATAAGAAGGGCGGATCACATAGTCGATTTAGGCCCCGGCGCAGGCGAACATGGCGGAGAGATTGTCGCTGACGGCACCCTGGACGATATTTTAAGGTCCAGAGAATCCCTGACAGGAAAATACCTGCGCGGAGAATTAAAAATCCCTGTCCCGCAAAAAAGAAAACCCGTCAACAAATCAAAGATATTAAAAATAGTAGGGGCCAGCGAACACAATCTGAAAAATATCGATGTCTCTATTCCATTAGGCCTCTTTACGGCCATTACAGGTGTCTCAGGCTCAGGAAAATCCACGCTTATCGATGAGATCCTGTACCGGTCCCTTGCAAAAAAGTTCTACCGTTCGCATGAAAAACCCGGCAAACACAAAGAGATCAAAGGAATGAACCTGATCGATAAAGTGATTGTCATAGACCAGTCCCCGATCGGAAGGACGCCGAGAAGCAACCCCGCCACATACACAGGCACCTTTAGCCCCATAAGAGACCTATTCAGCAAGCTCCCTGAAAGCCGTATGCGCGGCTACAAGCCTGGCAGGTTCAGTTTCAATGTAAAGGGGGGCCGCTGCGAGGCCTGCACCGGAGACGGCATAAAAACCATAGAGATGCATTTTCTGCCGGATGTATATGTCCAGTGCGAAGTCTGCAAGGGAAAGAGATTCAATGAACAGACGCTTGAAGTAAGATATAAAGGTAAATCCATATCAGAAGTACTGGATATGAGCGTCGAAGAAACCCTGAACCTTTTTACAAATATCCCTCCCATAAAAAATAAACTCCAGACCATTTATGACGTAGGCCTGGGCTACATAAAACTGGGCCAGCCGGCAACCACTCTCTCAGGCGGCGAGGCGCAGAGGGTAAAGCTTTCCACAGAACTGGCCAAAAGGGCAACCGGCCGCACCCTCTATATCCTGGATGAGCCCACAACAGGCCTCCACTTTGCCGACATAGAAAAACTCCTCACTGTCTTAACGCGCCTGGTTGACTCCGGAAACACCATCATTGTAATAGAGCACAACCTCGATGTGATAAAGACAGCCGACCACATCATAGACCTTGGCCCGGAAGGCGGAGACCACGGAGGCGAGGTCATCGCAGCCGGCACCCCAGAACAAATCTCCCGCAGCAAACACTCCTATACAGGAAATTACCTCAAAAAGGTGATTTAAACAATAGTATTGCATATATTGTAGTAATATGATATAATTATAACGTAAACGTGCCATTATAATACTTTAAATATATAGGATATATCATGTGGATATGGATACAAAAGGGCGGGCCTATAATGTATTTGATTATAGCCTGCTCTATTGTGGCTGCGGCAATCGTGCTTGAGAGGCTATGGCGCCTCTACCTTGCCCAGTTTGACACAAAAAGATTCATGCAGGAAGTGACAAGCTTCCTTAAAACAAACAGGATCAAGGAATCCATCGATCTTTGCACAAAGACACCCGGCCCATTGGCAAACATATTAAAGGCAGGGATTCTGAAGCATGACAGGCCGAGAACTGAGATAAAAGAGGCCATCGAAGACGCAGGCCTGCATGAGATACCAAGGCTTGAAAAGAACATTACCAACCTTGCCACAATAGCCCATATAACA
The DNA here is from genome assembly GCA_964451625.1 of uncultured Planctomycetia bacterium. Lineage (GTDB taxonomy): Bacteria > Omnitrophota > Gorgyraeia > JABMRJ01 > CAYVIU01 > CAYVIU01. The sequence continues at coordinate 9,318 of CAYVIU010000009.1, forward strand.
CCGCTGTTGGGTCTCTTGGGTACAGTGCTGGGCATGGTCAGGAGTTTTCAGGTGATACAGGAAAAGGCTACCGCCCTTGTGCCTGTAAATCCTGCGGATCTGGCAGGCGGAATATGGCAGGCGCTTATTACAACTGTGGCAGGCCTCTCTGTGGCAATACCGACATTTGTTGCGTATAATTATCTTGTGAACAAGGTAGAAGGCATAATACTGGACATGGAACGCAACTCTTCAGACCTTGTAAATATTTTATCCAGAAGGGCAAAATGAAGTTCAGCCGCCACCTTGAACTGGAAAAAGGCAGATTAGACATCGCCCCGCTCATTGATGTAATATTTTTACTTCTGATCTTTTTCATGCTTACATCAAGTTTTATAATGCAGCCCGGCATAAAAGTGAATTTACCGGGTGCAATCACAGGCAAGATCGCACCAAGAGAAAATCTTGAGATACTGATAAACGCAAAAGACCATATCTACATCTCGAAGAAAAGGATCAGCCTCAAGGAGCTTTCCTCAAGGCTCAGAACGGCGGAGAAAACAAATACACCCGTATTAATAAAATCAGATAAATCCGCCTCGCTGGGTAAAGTGGTAAGTGTGTGGGATCTTTGCCGTGAGGTCGGAATCACAAACGTGAATATCGCAACTACTGAGCAAATTAATTAAGGAGGTGCATGCAGCATGATTACTGAATTGGGGATTGTAGCAGGTGAGATCTGGCATGTATTGGAAAAGAAAAAAACCACCACCGTTATGGATGTATTCGATTCCTTGAATAAACCAAAAGAGACAGTGCTGATGAGTATTGGCTGGCTTGCAAGGGAAGGCCATATTCTTTTAGAAGGGAACAGCCCCGATTATACGATCTCGTTAAGAAAAACAGAAAAAAAATAAAAAGGAGGCAATGATGGAAAAGAGAGCCCGTGATACCGAGAAATTGCCCATAATTCCGCCGCTAAAAGTGCTTAATCACATCACTATCAACAAGCGCTTTGGCTGGTGGTCAGCCGTGGTTATGGTTGAAAGCTGGGGCCGCAAACAGGTATGTTTGTACCTCTGGCAGAAAAAAGGCGAAAGATGGGCCAGGAAGCAGAAGTTCGCCATCCATAATCAGGAAGATTGGGGATTGATTACCGATGCAGTGGAAGGCATGATTTCAGAACTTACCTAAATGCATGCACCGGAGATTATATACTCCAAAGACTATAATGTTGATATAGGATCACACGTCTTCCCAACAGAAAAGTACCGCCTGATTAAACAAAAGCTTATAAAAGAGGCCGGGCTCAAAGAGTCCGGCTTTCTTACCCCGAAGCCTGCGCAGGACGAAGACATCCTCCTTGTCCACACAAAAGAATATCTCAATAAACTAAAAAAAGGAAAACTTTCCCAAATGGAGGTAATGCGTCTTGAGCTCCCGTATTCCAAAGAGCTTGTAGATGCTTCCTATATATGCGTAGGAGGCACCATAGAGGCCTGTAAGCTTGCATTGAAGAATAAGGTTGCCATACACATAGGCGGGGGCTTCCACCACGCCTTCCCGGACCATGGCGAAGGCTTCTGCGTATTGAATGACGTGGCCATAGGGGTAAGGAGGCTCATTAAAGACAAAGATATATCAAAGGCCCTTGTCATAGACTGCGACCTGCACCAGGGCAACGGCACAGCAGCCATATTCGGTGATGACGAATCAGTCTATACCTTCTCCATTCATCAGGAAAACAACTACCCATTCATAAAGCCCAGAAGCAATCTCGATATAGCCCTTAAAGACCGGACAAAAGACGCCGAATACCTTGCACACCTTGAAAAACACATACCCAAAATCATAAGCAGCTTTAAGCCTGAGTTTATCTTGTATGTAGCAGGCGCAGATCCCTATAAAGATGACCAGATAGGCAACCTCGGCCTCACCATAGACGGCCTCAAAAAGCGCGATAAATACGTATTCCAGATAGCCAAAAACTACCACATCCCTATAGCCGTAACCTTAGCAGGCGGCTACGCCTTCCGGAAGGAAGACACCGTCCAAATCCACTACAACACCATCCTCTCCGCCCTAAACCTCACTTAACTCCTTATCCTACATACAGTTACACAAAAAATAGGCCGAGGCTAAGCCTCGATACATTCTCAGTCATTGCGAGGTGCCGAAGACACCGAAGCAATCCCATTTTACCCCAAATGTTAAGCATTAAAAAAGCTGGATTATTTCCCTTGACTTTGGCGTTTCTTGTGGTATACTTGTAGGATTTATTCACCAGTTTACAAAGTTAACAGTATCCATCGGTGAAGAGGAGACCAAGGATGCAAGCTTGCGGAAACGACAATAAATACGAGTCATTGCGAGGAGCCCCAAGGGGGCGACGAAGCAATCTCATTACTAATTTTAAGAAAAGCCCATATACTGTGATAATTAGTATTATCACTATATGGGCCTTTTTATTTAATATTATAGGACAAGAATTGGCCTGGGCCGCTGCACCTGTTGGACCTGTGCTTCCCGCAAGCGGCACTGGGGCCCAGGGAGGCTCAGGCCAGTTCTTATCCGAATTCAGATTACCGGCACCTTTAGGCATAGTAAAAGAGACCTATCAGGGGCCCAATGGTAAAACCATCATACACATCCAGGATGCCCACTGTAATTACTCAGCCCAGAAGAATGTCAGGGAGATAGTCAGTTATCTTCGTGAGAAATACGGTGTTAACCTGGCTACCCTTGAAGGCGGTGAGGGGAACTATGACTTAAGTGTATTCACAGATATAGTTGATTTATCTGTGAGAGAGAAAGTAGCAGACTATTTCACAAAAGAAGGCCGAATCAACGGTGTAGAGCTATATGCAGTTCTCAATCCTGATAAGGTAACCCTGAAAGGCCTTGAAGAAGCAAGGTTATACAAAAAGAACCTTGCCGTGTACCAGGAAAGCCTGAAGCACAAAGATAAAATAGACACAGCTCTCAAACTAATACAACACCAAATAGACAAAGAAAAAGAAACCACTTATTCACCCCAGCTTAAAGAACTAGACTCCAAGATACAGGCTTACAACAATGGTAAGCTCGAATTTAAAGACTACCTCGAATTCCTGACCAAGGGCCCTCCTACGCGGTTAAGTGAATTTAACTCCACAGAACCGCGTAGGTGGGCCCAACCAGGTAAGTCCACCTACCCCAACCTCTCTCAACTCATAGAAGTTATGGGTGAGGAAGGAGATATAGATTTCGGAACCTGCGAAAGAGAGCGAGACGAGCTCGTAAGAGACATAAAAGAAAGAGCCTCGAAGTTTGACCTTGAAAACGTCCTCAGGCATTCCATAGACTTTAAAAACGGCCTCGTAAAAGAGGACATATACTACCGCTACCTTCTTGAAAAGGCCGAAGACTGCTACGTAGATATCGAAAAGTATTACCCGAATCTAATCAAATTTACCCAATTCCTAAGAAAATACGAATCCCTGGATAATTCCAAAGTTTTCGATGAGCTAAAAGCGCTGGAAGATTATTTATTTAATACTATAGCAAACCTGTCATTGCGAGGAGCGAGCGAAGTAGAGAGTTCTGTCATTGCGAGGAGGCCGAAGGCCGACGAAGCAATCTCTCTCTATAATACCTCAAAAGACTTCAAAATCCTGAAGAAATTTTTCTCCATAAGCCTCTCAAAAGACGAATTCGAATATTATAGGAATAATAAAGACAAATTCAATATCGAACGCTTCCCCCTGTCATTGCGAGGAGCGCCAAAGGCGCGACGAAGCAATCTCAAGGTTTTAGACTCATACAGAGACGAATTCGAGCAATTCTATCTCCTGTCTTTCAAGCGTGACAACACCTTTATAAAGAACCTGAAGCGCTATATAGGTAGTAAGGACACCGCTATACTCTTCACAGGCGGCTTCCATACAGACAGCCTTAAGAATCTACTCAAGGAACAGGGTTATTCCTATATAGTAATACTCCCCAAGTTTGACCCAACAGAAAAAACCCCTTACTTCAAACTCCTCTCAGGAAGGCTCAGCCCTATAGAAGAAGCTGTAAATGAGGCCGCATCAAGCCTGGCCGTCGCAAGCGGCGTGAACCATTTAGGTCCAAAGATCAGCCATAGGGCCGTAAACGCAGTAAGATATGGAATTCCAGCGCGCACGTCGCCTATGAAGGAAGAAGAAGACATAACGCTGACTGATGGTGCGGGTCATCAACAATACACAATTGGCAGCTTACGATCATCATCAATAGATAGGCTTTTAACGCTAGGTGTAAAGGAAGGAATTAAGAATCCATTGATTGTTGCATCTATCGGCTTGGCTGGATTGGTTTTATATATTACTTTTAGGCTAGACCTACTTCTTCTTCCGTCTCTAATCCTGATTGTCAATGGATTAACAACGCATTCATTTTGGAAAGCAAGAATCTCTAGATATCCAAAGAGTACACAATCATTCAAGAAAAATTTTATACATACTTACACCCTATTGCGCGTTGTTAATATATTTTTTGGAATAATTGCGGTATTGCACTTTTTTCTTTCGTTCATTAGTGTATTCTATATGAATGTAGCCCAAATCTCGTGCTACAGGATGGCGCTCGGTTTTCAAATAGGTGTGTGTATATTTGACCCTATAGCTGTTATCAATATATATTCTAATTTCGTTTTACGAAATGGTGGAACCGTTGGAAGAGAATTAAAAAAATTAAGAAATAGATACATACACGCTAAAACCACTACAGCGCCAACTGGGAAAAATAAGCCATCAGCTATCAACTCTCGGTTTTCAGCTAACCGCTCTTCGCCGGTGGCATGGGAATATGAAGAAGAAGAGGAAATTTTAGGAGTTCCGTCTCACGAGGGATTAAGGCATGAGCAGTTTTCCTTATGGGTTAAGAAAAACAAGTATAAATTTCCTGCCGAGCCGAATGTCCTTGTGATGGATAGCCATTTAGATGCAAGTACCTCTACTCATGAAGGAAGCCCCATCCATTTAGCATCTTACAATTGGTTATCTGAACACCGTGACCTTTTTGGGAACATATACTGGTATGTTTCACCTATAAGGATAGAGTACGATCAAATGCTAGCTAAGAGTAGAGGAATGTTACTCACGAAGGAGCAAGTTATTCATGAATTAAAAGTAGATCCGCGTGTCGTCAAATATAGTATTAATGTTATTCATAAACCTGAAGAAATTGCTATGATAAAAGGAGAAACGCTTGTAACTTTCGATATGGATACATTTGCCTGTAATTATTCTGCGGGTGGATATTTATTTCTATCTCCGGAAGACACGGATTCCTTCATGAATAGAGTAGGTCAGGCCATGATTGATAACAATGAATTGAAAATCGTAGGTATAGATCGAACATTAACCGGAGGAGATTTAATTCAGATTGATCAAGCTCAAAAATTATCAGATATGCTGAAAATTAAGCTAACCAATGTGTTGGAAAAAAAGAATAAAGCCAGCCGCTCTTCACCCTTACACACAGCGCCAACTGGGGACGTTCGGCGCAGTTCGCCTGCTGAATTAACCATTAACAAGCAAAACGAGGTTTTCGTATCCGGCGAAACGGAAGTTGTTTCGCTTCAAGTTGATCCCACTATCTACGGAATTCACGTTGCGGTCCAAAAAGAATTACAGAATCGCCTTGGTTTTGATAGAGTTACCGAAACGCCCTTTTACATTTATAGAAGCGGGCGGAAGATCACAGATATAGAAAAAATTCGAAAAAAGATTCATGAAGATAAACAAGCTATCGAAATCTTCGAGACAAAACATAAGGACAATTCTGTAATCGCTGCTATAGACAACTGCAGCCTATTTTTTAACCAGGGTTTTGTAACGTATAGCAATGGCCGGATATATCATACATACGGTGAGAATGTAGAAAGACATCCTTATTCGTCGCTTGTTATAACCAAGGACGGTGCCATATTGATGGAGAATGTAGCCTACAAACTCTCGGATGACCCGGGAAGCAACCGTGTTAGAATTGTTGTCCCAGGCACTGCGGATAAAATTGCCTATGCTACATTTGGCCAATTTCTTTTAGATGGAAAGGGAAATCCAAGGAAAAATATGGACGCTATCATTCCTCAATTCCAGGACCTCAGGCATGTTTTTAGCCTTCCAAAGATTTCACTTTCCCAGGACTTAGGCTTTAGCCCCAAATCAATTATAGGAAAAGCCGAAATATATTATGGCGTATCCCAACTATCCCGGAAAAATTATAGCTTAGCTCAAAGAGCCTGGAAAAGATATGTGACACTCGAACCTTCTGTCGAAGTTAATTTTAAAGATGGAAAAAAAGTATGTCCTATTAGCAGGAATATTCTGATTCAAGTACTGGAAAGAGCTGGTTATAGCGAAGATAAAAATTGCGCTCAAAGAGGCACCTATACTTTTAGCGGGGAAAAACTCAATATCTTTCTAAAACCAGGAGTTTATCCTCGTACTATTGTAGGAATTGCCCAGGAAGATAAGCTTGTAATTATCGGAGTGAAAGGAAAATCCGGCCAAAAAGGAGTGACCCTGGAAGAGAGCGCCAAGCTTGCCAGTGACAGGGGCCTAAAACAGGCCATGCTTTTAGACCATGGTGGTTCTGCTAAAATTTTTGCCAATGGCGAATATGTCCTTCCATCCTCAGAGAAACGATATTTCAGACCTTCAGCTATTTTAATAACCATCTCTTCTAGAGATAAGAAAGAAGTCACAGCGCCAACTGGGGACATTCGGCGCAGTTCGCCAGCTACGGATAAGGAACCTAATATTACCTATGCGGTGATAGTAGGTAATTATTGCAAAGCTATTATCTATGCTACGATACGATCCAAGTTAATTACTCCTTTACTCATGATGCTTGGAATGGTTTGGGTAGGTAGTGCACCATTGTTTATAATGGCAAAGGCACCTCCTGCAAAGAATAAAGCTCAACATACGCCAACAGAATTTCCAGTTACAAATCAAGTTGGTAAACAAGTAATCGAAGGCGAAGAACCTGAATCGATAAAGATAGACGAAGAGCTGTTATTGCGGGGAATAAGGAAAGTGGTTGATGAAATTTATTCAGTACCCCCAAAATTTATTGCTGCTCCAAAATCCAAAGAAGAGTTTTACACAGTAAGCAATCTTGCAGGATTTCAAATTATATCCGACCCCAATACTGTCATAGAGGCAGCTATATTCCAGGCAGCAGATCCTATTGGTTGCTTTATGGTTGCTGAATTAGCTGAGTCATTAAGGGACGATGTAAGACTCATAGTAGTTACAAAATCTCGATACACAGCTTCTTTAGTATTGGGAAATCTCCAACACAAAAAAATAAAGAATTTAGACCAAAGATTGCGTTTTATTATCACTGATCTTTCCTCATCTTGGGCAAGAGACCCATATATTGTACTAGTGAAACAACCCACTAAAAAATATACCCTGTGTTTAGCAAAAGGTGATGCGGGAACTCAATATGATGTAGCTGTCGGTAAGCAAATTATGAAGGCCGATATCGGATGGAAAAAGCTTGTAAATTTGATGACAGAACTTTAGATATTCAGGGAGGAGACATAACTTCTGACAATAAATATGCGTATGTAGGTAAAGATACAGTTCATTATAGTTGTTATGATACAGCCAGCCGGAAAGTTTTAGAAGAAAAGGAAGCCATAAGAAAGATCGAGGCACTAACCGGAAAGGAAGTTATTGTTTTAGATGGCCCGGATATACATAATGATAGATATCATATACCTGTTGGCAAAACAAAGTATGGAGAACATACAAGCCTTTTAGCGGATCCTGTCAAAACATTGGAGATTATCGCTTCGCTTAGCCCAAAACAAAAAGAGACAACAACCAAAAACATTTTAGCGAATATAAGATCGAAACTTAGTACCGAAATTACTCCTGGACAGATACGCAGGTTTTTAGATGTAACACCTGAGCAGATTGAAAAAGCCAGAACATCTAAATATGCCCTGCAGTTAAAAGAAGTGGAAAAAGAATTATCTGCTCGAAGAATTGCAGTTCGCCGGATTCCAACATTGCCAAGTGACTTTACTGGTAATCCATTTGGGTTATATTATACAAACGTGGTTATGGATATAAACCCGAGCAATGGCAAGCGCTCCATTATTATGCCACGATATGGGATAACACAATTGGATGATATAGTGAAAAGAATATATCAAGATTTAGGGTTTGAGAAATTTTTCCCTGTTCCAGCTGCTGCTGCAGGCTTAAAGAAAGGCGGCCCTAGATGCCTTATGCAAGTGATAGGTTTCCCCTTACCTACTACACCAGCCGAAGCCGGGCATGATAAACCCCGCTCCTCACCCTTACACACAGCGCCAACCCCACATCACTCGCCGCTACGCGGCTCGGATGCGGGGCAAGCTAGGGACGTTCGGCGCAGTTCGCCGACTGATGAACCCGACGCAGAGGCTATTGAACGAGTAGTACGAGGACGTTTAGAACGACAAAACCTCATCCGCCATTTCGGCAGTGATAACTTACGCTATAGCAGTGAAAGAACCATGGAGATGCTTAATGATCTATTTGGAGATCTCGGGTTTGAAGCGCATCGCAGTATACATGATATAAGAAACATAAGATTAGTTTTTAGAGACAAGGAAGTTGAGCTTGCAACCCCTGTGACTCGTCAAAG
>CAYVIU010000009.1:17979-19788 GCA_964451625.1 uncultured Planctomycetia bacterium
TATACAAGATGCTATAAAAGTTCTTGTGCGCAGACACCGCACCTCACCCACAACAGCACCAAGTGGGGACGTTCGGCGCAGTTCGCCTGCGGTGGAAGAGACCGCTTGGGCAGAGCCTTATTATAGACGTCTTTATGAGCTGTCTGATCAGGAAGGCACGTCTATTAAGACCGAGGCAGGGCGTCACGGCCAGCCTTTCTTTTTCCCTATACCAAATGAGCCCATTGATGCATTTCCAATGGAAGACTTAAAAAATAAGGGAGGGACTGCCATAACAACTTCCCTGGGCTATCACAATACATTTGCCTGGATTATGAAAGGGGATATTGTAAATATAGACAAGAATCGCGTGGTGAATGAAGTTATTGTCCCGGCAATCGGACTTATTCTCTCAATGCATAGGACCAGAGAAGAGGTGCTGAGTGTCCTGCTTTCACGCCCGATAAATGAACGCGAAGCCTCCTATATGAGAACATGGGGAATCGAAAGACTTGTAAGTACCATGTATGAGAGAAAAGCCGACTTTGAATTTGCCCAGAGAAACCTAAAAAAAATAACAGAAATGTTGATTCCTTTAGTGTCAGATACTTTAAAAGATGCGCCTAACGGGAAACCGAGGACTAAAGAAAAGATTATAGAAACGGCTCTCTGGAGCTACCTTCGTACAATGGCTATAGGGTATTTCGAAGATGACGATAGGATGAACGGGGATTTCCTGAAAATGGCTAAAAATTATGATAATGGTTTTCAGCCATGGTTTGCCACACAGGAATCAGTCGATTATACAAGAAACCTGTACCAGAGCGGCGGGGTGATAGGTATAAGCGGTAATATTCTAAGAGAAGATACATTATTAAAAGTCAGAAAATTTTTATCCCGAAATAAAAAGAAGGTATCGCTCGTTTTTATATCTACCATTCCCCAGTGGCTGAATGTAACGATGCAGCAAGATGCTGCAGTGGAATTAAAAGGTAGGTTCGGGATTCTTAAATTTAAAAAGGATGCCGGATTCCTGTGGACAGAAACCGATCATGATACACCCGACCAGATCAGAAAGCGCACTGTGCACTATGAAAGGATGAAAACTTCCCGCTGGGAAAAGCTAAGAAAAGCTGTTTTTGGAAAATCGCTCCGCTCCTCACCTGCGGAAAATATTTCCGCGCATTCTTTGAGGAAGTTTATAGGTAAGGTGGAGAAGCATTTCCATGCAACACTAGAGAAAAAAGGTCTTCTTGCCGAAGAAATATCTCATGAAAGATGTGTTATAACTCCAAGGATACTGGCCGCACTCATATCCGAGAAATTCGGCATACCTATAGGCGGAGAGGCTGTACCAAGAGTAGAAATGATGCCGGGCTATTTTACGTATAGCAAAGAAGTCCCTTGGCATCAGTGGGCTTTCCATCAGTGGCTTGCTGTATATCTAAATGGAGACGAACCATCTTTCCATATCGATGGTTCATATGACCAATTTGGGGTATATATCAATTTTCCTGTAGATGAAGGAGAAATTTTAATTCTAAAACCAGAAGAGCTTGAAAGTAGAAGACTCGCAGATTCAAGAACTAGGTTTATAAAAAGCTTAGAAAATTATGATGGAATTGAGACTGTTGAAGACGCCGCCATTACTATTGAGAGAATGAGGCATTTTACAAGAGAACACCCGCATCCCCTTATCGATGCCTACGAAACCTATTTGCTTCATGAAAGGATTAGAATAGGGGAATTCACACAGCCATCAACGATGGAATGGGTAGAAAAAAGTATAGCAAGTGCCGTCGAAGATTTACGCCGCCGCACCTCGCCAGC
>CAYVIU010000010.1:0-18895 GCA_964451625.1 uncultured Planctomycetia bacterium
GACATGTGTTTTTTCAAGCCCTCCTACAATTATAAATAAACACGCAAAGAAGACAAGCACCGACCATTCAACATCGCGCAGTACCTCGTCAGGGTCAGGCCTCACCAAAAGGAGCGTAAGCCCGGCCCCCAGAATGGCTATAAAAGAATGGTCCAGCCCGTGGCTCTTCTGCGAAAAGAAAAGTATAAATACAAGTGCGAGCGAAGCCAGGCACCTGATAAGCCCTTTCGGGTCGCGTATTGCATCAGCTTCTTTCATTTTTAATACTGCCTCGACATTCCTGGGGGGCTTATTGAGGTCCTTCCGGAACAGGAACTTCAATACAAAAATGGTGACCCCCATTGTAATCAGGACCAAAGGCAGAAGATGAACCAAAAAGTCTGTAAAGGTGAGGCCGCTGGCAGATGCGATCATCATGTTCGGTGGATCACCTACAAGTGTACCCGCCCCTCCTATGTTGGCCAGCAGGATCTCGGCCATGATAGGCGGTATCGGGCTTATCCCCAGTATGTCGCACACCAAAATGGTGACCGGTATCACAAGTATAATAGTTGTTACATTATCTACAAGCATGGACATGAATGCAGTCACCAGGCCCATGAATATCATAAGCCGAAGCGGGCTCCCCCTTGATACGCGGACGGTCTTTATCGCGATATATGAGAAAAATCCGGAGCGTTTAAGCACGCTCACTATAATCATCATACCCAGGAGAAGGCCGAGTGTGTTGAAATCTATTGATTCAAGCGCCTGTGCCTGGCTATAGAAATGAAAGATAGTGCCTGTGAGCGTCATCAGGATTGCCCCCGCTGCCCCGACGATTGTCCGGTGGACCTTTCCGCTTATTATCAAAGCGAACGTCCCTATAAATATTAAAAGTGCGAGTGTGCTGCTAAACATCTATCCCTCCGCCTTTTCATCATTGTGGTTAAAATATGCGTGGCACAAATCCATTTTGCTTATCACGCCGCGGAGCCTGTTTTCCTTATCCACGACAGGGACCCTGTTTATCTTATATTTATCCATGAGCGCGGGCACTTTAAGGAGCGATGACTCTTCGCTTACGGTGACAACATCTCTTACCATCAGGTCTTCTGCCAGGAAGAGTTTAAATTCCGGCAGGTTCTCAAGTTCTTCTTCCAGGGCGCCGAAGTCATCTATGAACAGAAACTCCCCGATCATATCAAAATAATCCGGCAGTATGGCGGCGAGGAGCTCGTTTCTCGTGATGAGGCCGATTACTTTATTATCCTTGTCCACTACGGGCGCGCCTCCGATATGGTGTTTCTTAAAAAGGAGATAGATGTCCATCAGCCCTGTGGACGGGGAAACACTTATAGCATCTTTACGCATATAGTCTTTTACTATCATAAGTACCTCTCTATTTTTTCCAGGTTTCTCTGAGCCGCACCCAGATTCTCACCAACAGCCCTTTTCGCGTTTTCTCCGAGTTCGCGCCTTTTTTCAAAGTCGGCCAAAAGTTCTTTTGAAGCAGAAAAAAGTTCGTCTTTTGTGCCTACCATCCTGGCGGCAGATCTCTCCAGGAAAAAATTGGTGACACTTGAGAAGTTAAACATATTAGGCCCGAAGAGTATCGGTTTCCCGAAAATGGCCGGCTCAAGGATATTCTGCCCGCCTTTCGGGATCAGGCTTCCACCCATAAAAACAATCGTTGCCACCGAATAGAGCTCGGCCAGTTTACCCATTATGTCGAGAATAAGTACACTGCCTTTCTGCGATTTATGGCCTGAAACCCTGGCAGGCATAAGCCCCATCTTCCTTGCCAGCGCCTCGACATTCCCTGCCCTCTCAATGTGCCTGGGCGCGATAATAAGCCTTAAGTTTTTGAAGTGTTCCTTTAATTTTTTATATACATCCAGGACAACCTCGTCCTCGCCCGGATGCGTGCTCCCTGCGATAAACACATCTTCATCTTTGGCCAGGCCCAATTCAGCCTTTACCGAAAGGGCCTCTACGCCGGATACTGCATTGACAGCAGAGTCAAATTTCATATTGCCGGTTACCACAATCTTTTCAGGCTCAGCGCCCATCAACTTTATCCTCTCGGCATAATTCTCTTCCTGCATGCAAAAGAGCCTGATCTTCCGGAGAACCGGCTTCATAAAAAACTTTATCTTTTTATAACTCTTAAACGACCCCTGTGAAATCCTGCCGTTTATCAGAATAACGGGTATATCTTTCTTAAAAAGCGCGGTGGTCAGGTTCGGCCAGATCTCTGTTTCCACAATTACAAATACACGCGGCCTGATCTTGTTTAATACAGAGTTCACGATCCAGCTCAAATCAAGCGGCAGATATACATACTCTGCCCTGTTCTTAAAAAGCTTTTTTGCAACAGTATTTCCGGTCCTGGTGACCGTTGAAATTAAAACCTTTTTTGACGGATGCCTCTTTATAAGCTCATCGCAGAAACTCTTTACGGCAGTCACCTCACCCACGCTGACTGCGTGGACCCATATAATATCTTTGCCCCGGAGCGCATCAAGAGGCCCCTGCGGTAAAATCCCGAAGCGCTGCCTGAAATCCTTATGCCACCTTCCGGTAAACACCAGGTACGGAAAGTACGCAATGGCAAACATTATGAATACAAAATTGTATACGACTGTCATTTTATTTTCTTCGTTTAGGCTCGGGGATGCGCCTTGTCATAGTCCCTTAAAGACGTTTTCGAAATTAGCTTGGACACTGTCCCCGGTTTTCCTCACAACAGTGTACCCGGGTACACTGTCCGCTTCAAACGCGGGTACAGTGTCGTGAGGGATTTCGAAAACGTCTTTGGTTCGTGTTTCATTTAAGCCCTTGGATGCGCCTTGTCATAGGCCGTTTTCAATCTCTCGGGTGTAATGTGTGTATAGATCTGGGTTGTAGAAAGATTCATGTGGCCCAGGAGTTCCTGTACACTTCTCAGGTCAGCGCCCCTGTCCAATAAGTGCGTGGCAAACGTATGCCTGAGCGTGTGGGGCGAAACCTTCTGCTGAATGCTGGTGATGCGTATATATTTATTGATGACGCGCCGTACACTTCTGTCCCGGAGCCGCCGGCCTCCCTTATTAAGAAAAACTGCTGTCTTGCCTTTTGTTTCATGCGGCCTTTTATCTACATAACTCTTTAAGGCATCTGAGGCCTTGTCTCCTATCGGGGCCAGGCGTTCCTTCCTGCCTTTACCCATTACCTTTAGTACTCCGCTTATGAAATCTACATTTTCAATATTAAGGCCTACCAGCTCACTTACTCTGATTCCGGAACTATAAAGCACCTCCAGCATGGCCCTGTCTCTCAGGCCCAGCACATCTTTGGTATCGGGGGATTCGATTAGTTTTGCGACTGAAGATTCATCTAAAAATTGCGGTAATTTTTTATCCAGTTTAGGGGTAAAAACGGATAAGGCGGGGTTTGATTTTATGTAGCCCTCGCGGTATAAGAACTTAAAGAATGAACGGATCGCGGCAAGCTTCCTGGCAATCGTCCTTTTGGAAAGTTTTTCTGCGCGCAGATACGCCAGAAATTTCCTTAAGGAAAGGTGGTCCACCTCCTCTGCCTTGGTATCGCCGAGGAATTCGTCAAAATTCACCAGGTCAGAAGAATAATTTAAAATAGTGTGGCCTGATGCATTTTTTTCTATCTTGAGATAATCTATGAACTTATCCACGTAGCGGGTGATCATTATTTTTTCTCGTTTTCTGCTTTGTCCTCTTCCGGTTCCGGAAGTTTATTGGTTATAAAATCGCATTTAGGGTAATTACTGCACCCGTAAAAGCGGCGGCGGCTCTTTTTTGCGCGGCGTTCCACGAGTTTTCCATCGCAGCCCGGCTTCTGGCAGTCTATCTTTGTCGGGATGGATTTTGAGTTCTTGCACTTTGGAAAACCCGAACAGCTCATGAACTTTCCGCGCCTGCCCCACTTTATGACCATGGGGCGGTTGCACATCTCGCAAACCTCATCAGTCTCAATTACAATCTTCTTTACCGCCTTCATGGCAGTCTTTGCCTTGTCAAGGTTCTTTGAGAATGGTTTATAAAAATCCTCCAGAACCTTCACCCATTTAATCTTGCCATCCTCGACTTCATCGAGCTCATCTTCCATTGTGGCAGTGAATTTACTATTCAGTATTGTCGGAAAATGCGCTATCAGGAGGTCGTTCACCGTCATACCCAGTTCTGTCGGAGAAAGGTAGCCCCTGTCCCTCTGTACATAATGGCGGACGATCACGGTGTATATGATAGGTGCGTATGTTGACGGGCGGCCTATGCCCTTTTCCTCCAGGGCCTTAACCAAAGACGCGTCTGAATACCTGGGAGGCGCCTTTGTAAAATGCTGGCTCGGTATAAGGTCAATCAGATCGCATTCCTCGCCCACAGAAAGCTTCGGGACCTTGCGGCCGTTTTCTGAAGCCTTGTCATTTTCCGCGTAAACTATTACAAAGCCATCAAAGAGGACTGCTGTCGAGCTTGTCCTGAAGAGGTGTTTTCCTGCCTCTATCTCGATCGATGTAACCAAAAGGAGGCCCGGGGTCATCTGGCTCGCAATAAAACGGTTCCAGATAAGTTCATAGAGTTTATACTGATCGGGCTTCAAAAACTTTTGCACCTTCTCCGGATCATGCAAGGGCGTTGTCGGCCTTATGGCCTCGTGCGCCTCCTGTGCGCGCTTTTTGGATTTGTATACATTGGGTATTGCCGGATAGTATTTCTTGCCGAATTTCTTAAGGATATAATCCTTGGCTACACCCTGCGCCAGATCGGATATTCTCACAGAGTCTGTCCTCATGTAGGTGATAAGACCGACTGTTTCAGCCCCGCCAAGATCCACGCCCTCATACAGGCCCTGGGCAATCTTCATGGTCTTGTTTACTGGAAAACGGAGTTTGTTAAATGCGTCCTGCTGGAGTTTACTTGTCGTAAACGGCGCGGCGGGGCGCTTTTTCTTCTTAGACTCTTTTGTATTTGCTACTATAAACTTCTCTTTCTTCAGGGCCTTTACCACATTATCTATTTCAGGCTTGCCCTTTATCTCGGCCTTTTTATTGTCAATCTTGTCGAGCTTTGCCAGAAACGGCTCTGTGGCCTTTGAGTGTTTTTTAAGGCTTGCCTCAAGTTCCCAGTATTCCTGCGGATTAAATGCCTGAATTTCTCTTTCTCTTTCCACTACGAGCCGTACTGCAACAGACTGCACCCTGCCCGCGCTTAAACCCCTTGAGACCTTTTTCCAGAGAAGCGGGCTCAGGCTGTAGCCGACGATCCTGTCAAGGATCCTGCGCGCCTGCTGTGCGTTTACCTTGTTCATATCAATAGAGGGATTCGGACGGCGGAATGCCCCCTGCACTGCCTCTTTTGTAATTTCATCAAAGGTGACCCTGAAAACCTTTTTGCCTTTACCTATAAGATTTGAAAGGTGCCAGCTTATGGCCTCACCTTCCCTATCCGGGTCAGGCGCAAGGTAGAGTTCTTCTTTGTCCTTTACTTCCTTCTTGAGTTTGGTGACGTATTTTTTCCTGTCGGGTATAACAACATATTCGGGCTCAAAGCCGTGCTCCATGTCCACGCCCATCTTACTTCTTGGCAAATCCACAAGGTGTCCCATGCTGGCCGTGACCTCGAAATCTTTGCCCAAGAACTTTTTTATAGTCTTCGACTTTGCCGGTGATTCCACTATGACTAATTTTTTCGACACATTCCCTCCTATTTATAGAACAGTTTTCCTGGTAGTTCCTTCACTAGTTTCCGCAGCTGCAGTTTTAAAAGAATGCCTGATACTTCGGGTGATGACAGCTTAGTTTCTCTTATGATATCGTCTATATACATGGGGTCGTCCGATAAAAGTGAATAAATCCTGGATTCTGTCTTTTCAAGCTTGATCCTGGCCCCCGGCCCCGGCTCAGAATCACTGATTACTTTAATGTTCAGCTCTTCTATGATATCGTTTACGTCGTCTACTAATTTTGCGCCCTCTTTTATGAGGTTATGCACCCCCCTTGTTGCCGTAGAGCCTACTTTACCCGGAACCGCAAAGACCTCGCGATTTTCATCAAGGGCAAAATTCGCTGTTATAAGCGCTCCGCTTTTCTGGGCGGCCTCCACTACAACAACGCCCAGGGAAAACCCGCTTATGATCCTGTTTCTCTTGGGAAAATTAGCGGGAAACGGCTCGACTCCTTCTTTAAACTCAGAGACCAGCGCACCGCTTTTTTCTATTTCCCCGGCCAACTTTTTATTCTCCGGGGGGTATATATAGTCGACCCCGCATCCAAAAACCGCTATTGTCCTTCCTCCTGCCTTAAGCGCTCCTCTGTGTGCTGCAGTATCTATCCCTCTTGCAAGCCCGCTAACCACTGTAATGCCTCTTGATGCGAGCTCATAAGCAAGTCTTTCGCAGGTTTCCGAGCCGTATATACTCGCCTTTCTCGATCCAACGAGTGCTACTGCTATATCATCCTGCGGCAGGATCCCGCCTCTTACATATAACGCTTCCGGAGGAAAGTGTATAGCCTTAAGCATCTTCGGATAATCTTCGTCATTTATATGGATCTTCTTTATATCTTTCACAGTTTACCTTTAATAATTCCCATGACTTCATCAGCAACCTGGCCCACTGTCTTTCCCCCGGTATCCACCGACAAATCGGCCTTTTTGTAATAGGGGGCCCTTGCCTTCAATAATTCCCTGATCTTACTGAGAGGGTCAGGAACATTTAAAAGCGGCCTGTGCGCAAAATTCTTTGTCCTCTCCAGGATCTCTTCTGCGGTAGCATCTAAAGAGACGAGGACGCCGGTTTCTTTGAGCAGCTTTATATTTTCATCATCCAGGACAACGCCTCCCCCGGCTGCTATTACTACATCTTTCATCAAAGAGGCTTCTTTCACGGCTTCCTTTTCAACTTTCCTGAAATAACCCTCTCCGTCTTTGGCAAATATCTCATTTATGGGACGTGCTTCTTTTGCCTCAATGATATCGTCAGTGCTTACATATTTTAATTTGAGGCTCCCGGCAATGCGCTTCCCTACCGCAGTCTTACCGGTTCCCATAAATCCCACTAATACAATATTTTTCATGTTAAAATTTTCTTACCTCATTTATATACGAATCAAAGTTCCGCTTCATTTCACCTATGGAATCCCCGCCCAATTTTTCGCACATTGCATTGGCTATATCAAATGCGGCCACGGCCTCTCCTACTATGCCGGCTGCCGGCACCGCGCATACATCCGCCCTCTGCACTTCTGCCTTTGCAGCCTTTTTTGTCTTGATGTCAATGCTGGGAAGCGGTTTTTTAAGAGTGGATATCGGCTTCATTGCCGCGCGCACAACTATATTTTCTCCGTTTGATATGCCGCCTTCAATGCCGCCTGCATTATTGGATTTTCTGGAGAATCCTTTAATCTTGTCATAAACTATCTGATCTTGGAACTTGCTTCCCTGTTTTGCCGAGGAGGCCATGCCGGCGCCTATCTCAACTCCTTTAACACCCTGTATGGACATGATTGATGCCGCCAGCCTTGTGTCGAGGCGCCTGTCCCACTGAACGTGGCTGCCCAATCCAACCGGGGCGTTTTTCACAATGACTTCAAATATACCGCCAAGTGTGTCCCCCGCATCCTTTGCTTTATTGATTTCCTCACACATGAGTTTCTCTGCCGCTTCATCAGCGCACCTTACGGGAGATTTCTCGGCCCTCTCTTTTATTTCCTTAAAATTAAGGTTACGCGTGTGCGCATCAACGCCGCCGATAAGGACTATATGGCTTGCTATCTCAATGCCAAACTCCACAAGCAGCTCTTTGCACACAGCACCCACTGCAACCCTGATCGCAGTCTCTCTTGCGCTTGAGCGCTCAAGGATGATTCTTATGTCTTTCTGGTTGTACTTCAGGATTCCTGCAAGGTCGGCGTGGCCTGGCCTGGGTGCTGTAAGGCCCGGCAGTTTTTCAATAGAGGCGTCCTTATTCTGTATCATGAGTGTAATCGGGCTCCCTATTGTAATGCCGCCCAAAAGGCCCGATAAGACCCTAGCTGCATCATTTTCGAGTTTCATCCTTTCGGATCTCCCGTAGCCTGCCATCCTTCTTTTCAAATCCCTGTCTATGGGCTCGAGACTGATCTTAAGCCCTGCTGGCATACCTTCTAATATGGCTGTAAGGCATTCCCCGTGAGACTCACCTGCTGTCATGTATCTCAACATAAAAACCTCCTCGTTTTATTTACCTGGGGACACTTCTCGCTTCAAGTCTGGGACACTTCTCCTCACGATTTGAGAACCGTCCCTACATTATAAAGATATAGTTCAGAATTCTGTGTCCCCAAAAAATTGCAACAGCCGCCCCCAGTGAAATATACGGACCGTACGGCATCATTTCCTTTTTTTCTTTTATCTTTAAAAATATGCCTATGATTGAACCAAAAAACGGCGATATAAAGAAAACTAAAAGGGCCAGCTTCCACCCTATAAATGCGCCTATCATTGCAAGGAGCTTCACATCGCCTCCGCCCATTGCCTCTTTCTTAAAAAGGGCCATCCCTATAAGGCCCATTATATATATGGAGCCCCCTCCCGCCAGAAAACCCAGAAATGATTGAAAGAGTGCCGCACTGCGCACATCCTTTCCCATAAGCTGTGGAAAGCTGAAGCTAAGGATAAATCCCAGCACTATGCCGGGGAGCGTTATCTCATCAGGGATTTCCAGTATCTTAAAATCAACAAACGTACAGACAATCAACGACGAAATAAGGGCTGCGTATATAACAAAGACCGGGCCCAGGCCAAAATGATTTAAAAGGGCTATGAATGTAAATCCTGTAAGGAGCTCGACCCCAAAATATAGCGGTGAAATCCGGACTTTACAAAAACGGCATTTCCCTCCCAGGATAATGAAGCTCAAAAGAGGTATATTGTCGTACCACCCGATTGTCTTGTTGCAATACACACAATGCGAACGCGGCCTGACAATAGATTCTTTTTTCGGCATCCTGTAAATGCATACATTCAGAAAACTGCCCACAACGAGTCCTACAATAAAAACTATTACAGCGAGCATTTTTTTACCGCCTTTCTCATTACTTCCATCGGGGCATCTTTACCGGTCCAGATTTTAAAAGATTCCATTCCCTGGTAAAGAAGCATCCCCGAACCGTTAATGGCCTTAATCCCTTTTTTTCCGGCCTCTTTGATAAGGGTTGTCTCCGCCGGGTTATAAATAAGGTCAAAGACTGCCAGGCCTTTGTGTAAAAATTCTTTCGGAAAAAGCTCCGCGTCCCCTGCCTTCATGCCGCAGGGCGTGGCATTCACAACCAGATCCGAATTTAAAATGAGCTCTTTTATACTTCCTTTGTGATGCTCGAGGGCAACCACTTCTATATCAGTCTTTTTTCCCAGGTCCCTTGCCAGGTTAATGGCCGCTTCAGAATTCAGATCAGTCAATATGATGCGGCTTATACCCTCTTTTGCCAGGCTGAAAGAAACTGCGCGCGCAGCACCTCCGGCTCCGAAGATAAAGGCAATCTTACCCTTAGGGTCAAAGCCGAGATCCTCTTTTAAAGACCTTATAAAACCAACTCCGTCTGTGTTGCGGCCTATGAGCCGGTCGCCTTTTAAAACAACTGTATTGACCGCCTCTATGAGCTTGGCCTCATCCCCCAGATCGTCAACCATGTACATGGAGGCTGTCTTATGAGGGATTGTTATGTTTATGCCGGAGATCCGGTTTTTCCTGAAATCATCAAAGAACTTCTTTAAGCTTTTGGGTTTCACTTCAAAAAGCTTATACTCCGCCTCTATGCCTAAATGCTCAAAAGCCGCGTTATGCATTAACGCGGACAGGCTATGTCTAACAGGATAACCTATCAAACCATAAATTTTTTTCATATCAGCTATCTATGAACGGCCTTGTTTATGGCATTAAGATATGCCTTTGCGCTTGCCTCAATAACGTCTGTGCTTGCACCCCTGCCTGAAACCTCTTTGCCGCGGGCCTTAAGCCTTATATTCACCTCGCCCATTGCGTCTTTTCCGCCGGTTGTCGCCCTGATGGAATAATCAAGAAGCTTTGCCTTGACGCCGGTGATTTTTTCAATCGCCTTATAGCAGGCATCGACCGGTCCGTCCCCGTTGGAAGACTTAGAGATGTTTTTATTTTTGCTCTTTATGATGACTGTGGCCTCCGGCACAATGTCTGTTCCGCTTGTAAACCTTAAGTTTACAAGTTTATAGACCTCCGGTATTCTCTCAAGCTCATCATCCACAAGCACCATGAGATCGTCATCGTAGATTTCCTTTTTCTTGTCGGCGAGCACCTTGAACGCATTAAAGGCCCTGTTTGTTTCCACTTCATTAAGATGGAACCCGAGCGCTTTAAGCCGTGCCTTAAACGCATGACGGCCTGAATGTTTGCCAAGGACAAGTTTTGTCCTGCCAAAGCCCACATCCTGCGGTTTTATGATTTCATATGTGGTGCGTTTCTTGAGTATACCGTCCTGGTGGATTCCGGCTTCGTGGCTGAATGCATTCTGCCCTACTATTGCCTTGTTGGGCTGCACCGGTATCCCTGTAAGTTTGCTTACAAGCCTTGAGACATTATAGATCTCTTTCTTGTTGATAGAGGTTGCCGCATCAAAAAGATCCGCCCTTGTATCAAGCGCCATTACAATCTCTTCCATTGATGCATTGCCTGCCCTCTCTCCGAGGCCGTTTACAGTGCACTCTATCTGCCGTGCGCCGTTTGCGACTGCCTCAAGGGAGTTGCTCACTCCGAGCCCGAGGTCATTGTGGCAATGGACACTCAAGACTGCTTTATAGATATTCGGGACATTTTCCTTTATGTCCCTGATAAGGCTTCCGAATTCAGAAGGAATGGCATAGCCGACCGTGTCGGGAATATTAACAGTCGTTGCCCCTGCATCTATCACCGCTTCCACCACTCTAAAAAGAAATTCCCGATCTGTGCGCGAGGCATCCTCCGGTGAAAACTCTACGTCGCGGAGTTTTGACTTTGCGTACTTCACCGCTTCCACGGCCTGCTTCAATATCTCATGCTCGGCCTTCTTCAATTTATATTTCATATGGATACGCGATGTGGCCAAAAAGACATGTATGCGCGGCCTCTTCGAATGTTTGACCGCATTATACGCGGCATCTATGTCTTCTTTTTTGGAACGGGCAAGTCCGCATATGACAGGGCCCTTTATCCTTGCGGCAATCTCCTTTACGGACTTAAAGTCCTCCGGAGAAGACACGGGAAAACCCGCCTCTATTATGTCCACCTTGAGGCGCACGAGCTGCATCGCAATCTCAAGCTTCTCTTTAGCCGTAAGGCTTGCGCCCGGAGATTGCTCTCCATCTCTCAATGTCGTATCAAAAATCTTAATCTTTTCCATTGGCTATATCCAGGGCATCATCTTTCTTAAGTCTTTGCCCACCTTTTCTATTAAAAGCTTATCATCGTCCTTGGAACGCTTGTTGAATACAGGCCTTCCCTTTTCGTTTTCCTCTATCCATTCCTTTGCAAAATCTCCCGACTGCACTTCCTTAAGCATCCTCTTCATCTCTTTCCGGGTTTCTTCATTGATGACCCTTCTGCCGCGTGTGAGGTCCCCGTACTCTGCTGTATCCGAAACCCTTTTTCTCATTCCCTGAATACCCACCTGGTAAATAAGGTCTGTAATGAGTTTCAGTTCATGCAGGCATTCAAAATACGCTATCTCCGGCTGATAGCCTGCATCAGTAAGTGTATCAAAGCCTGCCTTGATGAGCTCCGTCACCCCGCCGCACAGGACGGCCTGTTCGCCGAAGAGGTCTGTTTCGGTTTCTTCTTTAAAGGTTGTCTCTATAACACCTGCCTTTGTGCCGCCCAGGCCCTTTGCATAGGCCAGGCCGAGCTTCAATGCATTCTTTGTATAATCCTGGAATATCGCCACCAGGCACGGAACCCCTTTTCCCTCTTCATACATCCTTCTTACAAGGGCGCCCGGGCCTTTTGGGGCAACCATGAACACATCCACATTCTTCGGCGGAACGATTTGTTTAAAATGAATATTAAACCCGTGTGAAAAAACAAGGGCCTTCCCCTCTTTCATGTGAGGCTCAATCGCGGCCTTGTATACCTTTGCCTGGACATGGTCCTGCGTAAGTATTTGTATGATGTGGGCGTTCTTTGCCGCCTCTTCAGCTGAAACAGGCTTGAAGCCGTCTTTGACCGCCTGTTCATAGTTAGGCGTATTTTCCAGTTCCGATACTATTACATCAAGGCCTGAATCCCTTAAGTTAAGCGATTGCCCGCGGCCCTGTATGCCGTATCCGATTATTGCTATTTTTTTACCTTTTAAAACCCCGTAATCCGCATCTTTGTCATAGTAAATCTTCGCCATCTCTTATTTCTCCTTTTTTTCTGCCTGCATTGCAATGCGGCCTGTTCTCACTATGTCTTTTACACCGAAAGGACGCAAGAGTTCCAGGAGCGCGGATATCTTTTTAGTATCCCCTGCTTCCTCAACTGTTAACGAATCCTTTCCCATATCCACGATTTCAGCATGGACACTGTCTATAATCTGTATAACCTTGTCTCTTGTCTTCGGTGTTATACCTACCCTGATAAGGACAAGTTCCCTGTCTATGTAATCCTTTTTTGTGAGGTCAAAGACCCTGATTACATCGATGAGTTTGTTGAGCTGCTTTTTGATCTGCTCAAATGTCCTCTCATCCGCATTCACAACTATGGTCATGCGCGATATAGTCGGATCCTCTGTCTCTCCCACCGCAAGAGAAGCGATGTTGAACCCTCTTGCGCTGAAAAGCCCGGCGATCCTCGCCAGGACACCGAATTTATTCTCTACCAGAACAGAAAGTGTAAATTTTTTCACGCCATGCCTCCGATCATCCTGTTGATTGCCTGGCCCGCAGGCACCATCGGAAAAACATTTTCCTCTTCTTCCACGCGAAAATCTATCAAAACCGGCAAAGGCGACTTTATAGCCCGGTCTATCGCCTTGCGAACATCTTTTTTCTTCGTTACCCTGATGCCTAAGGCGCCGTAGCTTTCGGCCAGCTTTACGAAATCCGGACAGCTGCAGGTTTTGAGATACGTATATGCGTATCTCTTTTTGTAAAAGAGCTCCTGCCACTGCCTTACCATGCCGAGGTAGCAGTTGTTTAAAACCGCGATCTTGACCGGGATCTTATCGATCACCGCGGTTGCGAGTTCCTGTATATTCATCTGGATAGACCCGTCCCCTGCGATGTCGAAAACCGTCTTGTTGGGCCTGCCCACCTTGGCACCTATCGCCGCGGGAAAACCGTACCCCATCGTACCCAGCCCGC
This sequence comes from uncultured Planctomycetia bacterium, assembly GCA_964451625.1. GTDB lineage: Bacteria > Omnitrophota > Gorgyraeia > JABMRJ01 > CAYVIU01 > CAYVIU01. The sequence goes on from CAYVIU010000010.1 coordinate 13,323, forward strand.
CTGAGGATAGATACGTGCGCGGTTTTGTGTATTGATAAAACTGCGCGGCCCACATCTGGTTCTGTCCCACCTCTGTTGTAATGATGGCGTCCCCTTTTGTGGCCTTATAGATCTCCTCAACCACGTACTGAGGGCGGAGTTTGTTGTCGTCTTTGTATGCCAGGGGTGCCTTTTCCTTCCATCCGTTTATCTTTTTAAGCCATCCGGCCGTATCGCTTTTCTTTACGGCTTTGTTGAGTTCCTTTAATATATTTTTGCAGTCTCCCACAACAGGAATATCCACATTCACATTTTTACTCACGCTGGAAGGGTCAATGTCTATGTGCGCGATCTTTGCATGAGGCGCAAATTCATCCAGCTTGCCTGTCACCCTGTCATCAAAACGTGCCCCTATCGCAATGATGAGGTCTGAATCCATCACAGCATGATTAGCATAGGCAGTCCCGTGCATGCCGAGCATGCCCATGCTTAAGGCATCGGTTTCAGGGAAACCGCCAAGCCCGAGAAGCGTTGTAGTTACAGGGATATTTGTCTTTCTGGCAAGCTCTGTAAGTTCCTTTGCCGCCTCTGAAATTATAACCCCGCCGCCTGCATAAATAACAGGCCGCTTACTTCGCTCAATGGCCTTGGCCAGCTTTTTTATCTGGCCCTTGTGCCCGAAATAAGTAGGTTTATAGCTTCTTATGTCCGCATCCTTCGGATAATGAAAGTCTGCCTCATGAAGCTGCACATCTACCGGCAGATCTATTACCACAGGCCCCGGCCTGCCGCTTCTTGCTATATGAAAGGCCTCTTTAACAGTGTTCGCCAGTTCCTTTACATCCTTCACAAGATAGTTGTGTTTTGTAATGGGCCTGGTAATACCCGTAACATCGGCTTCTTGGAACGCGTCATTACCGATCAGGAATGTCTTCACCTGTCCTGTAATGGCAACCATGGGAATCGAATCCATGTAAGCTGTGGCAATACCCGTAACAAGGTTTGTTGCGCCCGGGCCTGATGTGGCCACGCACACACCGACTTTTCCGGTGGCGCGGGCATAGCCGTCAGCCGCGTGGGCAGCACCCTGCTCATGCCTGGTTAAAATAAACCTTACTTTAGAATCAAAAAGCACATCGAATAAAGGCAGTACGGATCCTCCCGGATAGCCGAATATTACCTCCACCCCTTCCTTCTTTAAGGATTCTACCAGTATCTTGGCCCCGTTCATTTTCATTTTAGGTACACTGCTCCTTTGTCAGCCGAAGATATTAATTTGGCGTACCTTGCCAGGTACCCCTTTGTTATCTTTGGCATGGGTCTCTTCCATTCAGCCAATCGTGCGCGTAATTCACGATCTGAAATATTCATCTTAAGCTTTTTACCGGCCACGTCAATAGTGATTTCATCGCCGTCTTTGATTACGGCAATGGGCCCGCCCGCTGCTGCCTCGGGCGCGATATGCCCGATGCATGGGCCTCTTGTCCCGCCTGAAAAACGACCGTCGGTAATAAGGGCCACCTTATCTCCCAAACCCATGCCCACAACACTGGCAGTCGGGGACAGCATCTCCCTCATACCGGGCCCGCCTTTGGGGCCTTCGTAGCGGATAACGATTACGCTTCCTTTTTTAATCTTGCCGCCCATGATGGCCTTCATGGCCTCTTCTTCGGAATCGAAGCATACGGCCTTGCCTTTGAATTTCATCATAGACTTGCCCACTGCACTCCTTTTGATAACTGCTCCATCCGGCGCAAGGTTGCCCTTAAGGACACTTATGCCGCCTTTTGCATGAAACGGTTTATCGATAGATCTGATAACGTCTTCGTCAAGGATCCGCGCTTCTCTTGCGATCTGCCCCAGGAGTTTTCCGCTTACGGTAGGAACGTCATTGATCTTGTTCCGGAGTTTCTTAAGCACCGCAGGAATCCCCCCGGCAAACTCAAGGTCCTCCATAAAATATTCCCCTCCCGGGCGAATATTCGCAATATGCGGCGTGGATTCGCTGATCTTGTCAAATTTATCGATATCTAAATCAATATTAAGCTCATTGGCCAGGGCTATAAGATGCAGGACTGTGTTTGTTGAGCCGCCCAGGGCCATGTCCACGATAATACCGTTTTCGATTGCCTTTTTTGTAAGGATGCTTGAAGGCGTAACATTCCTGCGCGCAAGGTTCACGATTCTTTCTCCGGATTCGTAAGCAATGCGCTCCTTCTTGGCCATACCTGAAAGCGCAGTACCACAACCGGGCAAACTCATCCCGATCGCCTCGGTTATACAGCTCATTGTATTGGCTGTGTATAAACCCTGACAGCTTCCGGACGCAGGGCATGCGCATTCTTCCAGGGTACCCAGTTCTTCCTGGGAGATATCACCCTTCTTGAACCTTGCCATCGCCTCAAATGTGTCTCTCACAAGCGAAAGCCTCTGCTTACCGATTCTACCCGAGAACATGGGCCCTGCCGTAACCACGATTGCCGGCACATTGAGCCTGGCAATAGCCATAAGCATGCCCGGTGTAATTTTATCGCAATTTGTAAGGCAGACTAATGCGTCAAAGGAATGGGCCTTCACAACGGTCTCGATCATATCTGCTATAAGCTCCCTTGAGGCAAGCGAATACTTCATGCCTTCATGGCCCATAGCAATACCGTCGCAGATACCCGGAATTCCGAAGAAAAACGGCGTACCTCCGCCTGATGCAATACCCCTTTCAATGAAGCGCTCCAGCCTCTTCATGCCCACATGTCCTGGGATAATGTCGGTAAAGCTTGTAGCAACCGCAATAAGGGGTTTTTGTAACTGGCTCTTGGATATACCAGTTGCGTATAAAAGCGCCCTGTGCGGCGTTCTCTCCAAACCTTTCTTAATCTTATCGCTTCTCATTTTGCCTCCGATAGCTCATAAGTATTACATAGTATAATAGTATACACACATAGGTTAGAATTATATCACACAATCGTACGGGTGTCAAGGCATGGGAAATATGGTAGGTTTTAGCCTAAAAGAGTGAAAGAGGGACGGTTCTCAACGCAATCGGAGAAGTGTCCCAGAATCGTGAGGAGAAGTGTCCCCAACTTTTAAAAAGGTAGTCGTAGGGGGTTAAAGGAATTTTGAAAACGAGTGTAGTTTATATACTGCTATCCATCCCGAAAACCTATTCTCCTTTTCTTTGTAGGTGGAGAAGGTTCTAATAGCTTCTTAATAGCTGTGAATACGACCCTAAATTGCGCGTTGAATTTCTTTTCCATTGCCTCTACTTTTCGTCTTAAGCCTATATAGGTTAAAGCTATCCTCCTCAAATTTACAAAGGCACGCATGATCTGGATATTCACCTTGATAGCGCGATTGCTGCTCAGGACGCTTGACAGCATAGCCACGCCCTGTTCGGTAAAAGCATACGGCAGATATTTTGAGTGTTTACCCCTTTTTAAGGTGCCAATTTGGCACCTCAAGATTTCGGCTTTAGAATTATAGTAGGTACGGTTTAACCATACCCTGCGGCTGTGGACAACTAGGGACACTGTTGTGAATGATTTCGAAAACGTCTTTAGTTATTTATGTATAGTTAAAGAGCAAACAGTCTAGAGCTGAGTTGCTATTTACCAATTAACTCTCCACAGTCAAATTGTCTCGAATAAATTGTTCCACATACTCCACAACCTGATTTTTGGCATCACGCGGACTATCTGCCACCCACACAGCAAATCTATATAACCTGTAATTATCAACATTTATCCATTTATTAACTTTATGCAGGGAATAAAGTAAGGTCGTTACAGCTACTCTTTTGTTACCATTAACAAGTGGGTGATTTTTATTCATTAAGTAAAACATCACACTAACCTTTTGTAAATAAGAGGGGTATAGATCCTTACCGTCAAAAGTTTGAAATGGAGTAGCTAAACAGCTTTCTAATTTATGAGCTGGCCTAGTGTTAAAATCGGGTATGGGTTGATTAAAAGTCAAAAGCTTTCTTGCTATTACAAAAGCTATCTGCTCTACTTCGGGTATAGTAATTTGGATCATTCTTCACCTAGTAGCCTTAGTGCTTCACCATATTCGTCGACTATCCTATCTACAATTTTGCTTATCTCTTCTTTCTTCTCATTTGTCAGAGGCTTGCCATAGATGTTACCAATAAGCTTTTCTGCTTCTTCTATCGGAATAGCAAAGCTTTTACCAACTTTAATAGCTTTAATTGTGCCGGCCTTGATTTTGTTGCAAATTGTAGCTCTAGTCACATTCAGTATTTTTGCTAATTCAGTTGTGCTAAAAAGCATCTTGGGAGACATCTGAAACCCCCTAAATAGTTTTATAGAATACTGTCTCTACTTGAGACTTTTACCATTGTAAAGTATATCATATAATTTTACATATGTCAAATCAAAATAAACATTTGTCATCATAACTACTTTTGGTATAAGTAGTTATGCAAAGTATGGCATTGGGTATTGCAATATTTTGTCTATGGGTCTATCCTCTAATACGCCGAGGCCCGGCTTCCTGCCACGCAAAAATTATAGTATGGCTGGAAGCCGATTTTTTAATACGTCGAGGCCCGGCCTCCTGCCACGCAGCATTTAGTATGGCTGGAGGCCGGGCCTCTTTCAGTGGTGCGGAAGGGGGGAGTTGAACCCCCAAGAGCTTGCGCCCACTGGCTCCTGAAGCCAGCGCGTTTGCCAGTTCCGCCACTTCCGCACGGTTTATTCGCCTTCGTGTAAAGGCGGGCTACCTATTTGTCACTAACCAATACTCGTCTTTTAGGTCTCGCTCTGACAAGTTGGAGAGTTTGAGCTTTCTCTTCCACAAGAAGTTTTTGTCTAGTACGTTGAGCCTGCTTCGAAGTTTCGGATTAACGAAATTGAGATAATCTGCTTTTTTTATGACGCAGTAAACCCTTTTTGGCAGGCTAAAAAATACCTCTAAATTGTATTTGTTTAATCTTTCATTTTCAGCCAAGTCGTATAAATGCACGGAAAGTTTCTGTACGGATCTCTCGAGATATACCTCTAATTTCTGGGGAATGAGTTCGTGTGAGCCAACGGCAACAAGATCATCCTCTTTTAGTCCATTTTCAAGTATGCCCGAGGCGAACTTCCCCAGTATTGCGCTGTTGGGTTTAAATATGGGAAAACTGAACATAAGCATAAATACGAGTGCAACAATCGCTGCCAGGGTAACGGGTAATTTTAATGAGGCTGAGCCTTGCTTTGAGCGGTTCCAGAAGAATCCTCCGAGGAGCAATGCCACAGATGGGCTTAATGCTAATATGTACTGGGAATGCTTCTCCCCCACCAGGCTGAATAACAAAAATACCGCGATAAACCATGAGAAGGCGAAGGAGTTTCCCCTTCTCTCTTTTACGAGGGCTACGGGTAAGAACAATGACCATGGTAAAAAGCGCAATGCTATAACAGGAACATAGAAAAAGAAAGATTTTATATACTCGACAAATAGTAATATGCCGGCCTTGCCTTCGGAAGAGTACCCTACCCTAAGCAGTATCTCTCTTGACCAAATATGATTTATATATTCACTTCCATGGAGCTTGATCATAGTCAAAAACCACGGGGCGATTATGAGAATGT